>NZ_ADFP01000133.1 GCF_000177335.1 Pyramidobacter piscolens W5455 | reverse complement strand
TACCGCCGCGGCGAGGGCGGCCCGCGCATCGGCCTGCTCTGCGAGTACGACGCGCTGCCCGCGCTGGGGCACGCCTGCGGCCATCAGATGCAGGGGCCGTGCATTCTCGCGGCCGCGGCGGCGCTGAAGGATTCCGGCCTGCCCGGCCCGTTCTCGGTCGTCGTCTACGGCACGCCCGCCGAGGAGACGGAGGGCGGCAAGATCCTCATGCTCAAAAACGGCGACTGCTTCCACGACATCGACGTGGCCCTGATGATGCACGGCAGCGGCGAGACGACGACCGACGTCAAATCGATGGCGCTGACGAACTTTTTCGTCGCCTATCGCGGCACGGCAGCGCACGCGGCGATCAAGCCCGAACTGGGGCGCAGCTCGCTGGACGCGATGTCGCTGGCGTTTCACGGCGTGGAATGCCTGCGCGAGCACGTCAAGGAAGACACGCGCATCCATTACAACGTCACGGACGGCGGCGGCACGGGCGCGAACACGGTGCCGGCTTTCACCAAAGCGCAGTTTTACGTGAGGTCCTACAACCGCGCCTATCTCGAGAGCGTGATCGCGCGCTTCCTCAAGGTGCTGCACGGCGCGGCCATGATGACGGAGACGGAAGTGGAAATCGAGCGCCGCAAGGACGTGGACAACAAAATCCCCGCGCTGAAGCTCAACGACGTGATCATGGAAAACGCGCGCGCCGTGAACGCGCCGGTGATCCGCCCGCCGCGCCAGAAGACCGGCTCGACCGATCTCGGCAACGTCATGCAGCTCATGCCGGGTTCGTGCATCCGCGTAGCTTTCGTGCCCGAGGGTTCGCCCTCGCACTCGCAGGCGTATCTCGACGCCGGCAAGACGGAGACGGCCCACGGCGCCATCGTTACCGGCGCCAAGGTGCTGGCCGCCACGGCGGCCGATCTGATTTCCGTCCCCGGTCTGCTGGACGAGATCAAAAAAGAGTTCGCAACGCGCAAGGCGCAGCTCGAAGCTGAGTCCCGCGCGTAGATACAAGCGTCGTGGCCTTTGGGGTTTTATCGTTGGAAGCGAATTTGTGAGGAGGGTTTCGTTATGTCCGAAGAAGTGAAGGCGGCCGCGGCTCCCGCGAAGCCGAAAAAGGCGATGAACACGCTGGTGATCATCTTCTCCGTCGTCGTGGCCGCCTGCCTGGCGACGTGGCTCATCCCCGCCGGCGAGTTCGATCGCGTCAAAGTCGGTTCGCGCTCCGTGGTCGACGCCGCGTCGTTCCACTGGGTGGAAAAAAGTCCCGTCAATCCGCTGCTGATTCCGCTGCACATCGCCAAGGGAGCCAAGAGCGCCGTCGATCTGCTGTTCATGCTGCTGTGCTCGGGCGCGGCCTTCGCCGTGGTGATCAAGTCGGGAGCCATGCACTCGTCGATCGGCACGCTGGCGCTGAAATACCGCGAGCGCAAGTCGATGTTCGTGCTGTCGATGTTCGTGCTGTTCTGCTTCATCATGCTCACGCGCGGGCTGGTCGAGTTCGTGGCGTTCGCGCCGGTGCTGGTGATGATCTGCCTGGCGCTGGGGCTCGACTCGATCACGGCCGTCGCCATCATGACCGGCGGCACGGCCGTCGGCTTCGCCACGGGAATGCTCCAGCCCAGCACGACGCTGATCGCCCAGGAACTGGCGGGGCTGCCGCCGTTTTCGGGTTTGTGGTACCGCGCCATCTGCTTCGGCCTGTACATGATCCTGACCGGTTTCCTGATCTGGCGCTACACCGTGAAGATCGGCAAGGATCCCGCCGCGTCGCCGATGTACGACCTGGACCGCGCGGAGAACCTCGGCGACTCCGACGCGATCAAGGCTTACGGCCCCATGGATCTGCGCAAATGGCTGGTGACGCTGGCGACCGTGGCGGCAATGGCGCTGATGGTCTACGGCAGCATCCGGTGGAAGTGGAAATATCAGGAACTTTCCGCCACGTTCATCGGCCTGGCGATCGTCGCCGGCCTGTTCGCGCGCATGAGGCCCGCGGAGATCTCCAAAACGTTCGTGGACGGCGCCAGGACGATGGTCATGGTCTTCTTCCTCGTGGCCGCGGCGCGCGCCATTTCCAGCATCCTCACCGACGGCAAGGTGCTCGACACGATCGTCTACGCCCTCGGCGAAGCGTTGAAACTGGTGCCCGCCGTGCTTCAGGCCCCGGCCATGTTCATCGCCAACCTGCTGATCAATACGGTCATCCCCTCCGGCTCCGGCCAGGCGGCGGCCGTGATGCCGATCATGCTGCCGCTGGCCGACATCATCGGCATGACGCGGCAGACGGCCATCCTCGCCTTCAACTTCGGCGACGGCTTCTGCAACTGGGTCATCCCCACCAGCTCGGCGCTGATGGCGGTGCTGGGCATCGTCAACATGCCCTTCGAGCGCTGGATGAAGTACAGCTGGCGCGTTTTCCTCTGGTGGGTGGCGCTGGGCTGCGTGCTCGTCTCCGTCGCCCACATGATCAAGCTGGCGTGAGCACGCGTTCCTTGAAGATACGGCGAAAAGCGGAGTTCCGTGAAAGGCGGAATTCCGCTTTTCGTATGCTGTGTCTTGATTTTTTATAACTGAAAAGATATTCTTGTAAAAGACGGGGCGCAACGGGAGTGACGATAAAAGACTCCCGGCGGAAGTTTTAGCCCTATTTACGGAGGTGCTTTCAATGGATTGCGGAAACGTCCCGATGAGCGGACAGATGCCGCTGATCAGCGTGATCCTGCCGGCTTACAACGTGGGACAGTTTGTCGCACGGGCGCTTGAATCGGTGATCGCGCAGGATTATCCCCATCTGGAGATCGTTTTTGTCGACGACGCTTCGACTGACGCGACGCGTCCTGTCGCCGAAAGGATTTTGCGTTCCTGCAAGCGTCCGTTTCAGGTGCTGCGGCAGGAGAAAAACGGCGGCGTCTCGGCGGCGCGCAATGCCGGGCTGCAGGCGGCGCGGGGAGAATATGTGTGTTTCGTCGATCCCGACGATTTCGTCAACGCCGACTATCTTTCGACGCTGTACGGCATCGTTTCTCCCAATCAGGCGGACATCGCCTTCTGCGGTTTCAATCATTATTATGAAGACACGGGAGTGCTGGTTCCCGAGCGTTTCAGGTTAAAAAAGGCGTTGCCGCAGGCCAGCGATTACCTGTTCGCCTGGCACATGCGGAAACTCACCGCTTCCGTCTGGTGTTTTCTCTACCGCAAGGACTTCCTGCTCTCGACGGAACTTCGCTTCAATGAAAGATGCCGCCGGGGCGAAGACGGCGAATTCATTCAAAAGACTTTGCTGCGCAGCGCCAAGACCGTGTTTGCAAATATCAGGCTCTATAATTACGTTCATCATAAGGCGCAGATCACCGCAGTGGGGATAAGGGACGAGCGAGCACCGGAACTGAAAAGGCAGATGCGGCTTGCGAATGTGCGCGCAGCCCGCTATTCGCTGCGTCACACCGGCCCCGGAAAGCTGCGGCGCGCCGTCCTGCACGTTCAAGAGCCGGAGATTATGCTGGCCCCTTTTGTTTTTTACGCGCGCAGAAAGGACTGGAAAAACTACGAGCGCCGGCTGGTCTTCCTGCGCCACCGCAAAGTGCGCGAAGTCATGTATGCCAGCGTCTTGGCGCTGCACCGGTCGCCCGAGCTCTTCTTCAAATGCGTGGCCGTGCTGCATTGCCCGAAGCTGTTTTATTGGCTGAGAGCGCGGGCGCTGCCGCGCTGACAACCGCGTCGGCGTTTTCGACGCCATCGACCGGCAGCGGATCATGAAAAACGGCGTTTTTTGCCGCCGAATCGACAGGAAGGTGACTTACGATGAACCGTATTCCGATAGAAGATGAAATCGTGGCGCTGCGGCGCGACCTGCACCGCCATCCCGAGCTGAGCGGGCAGGAAACGCGCACGGCGGGCATCGTCGCCGCCGAGCTGGAGCGCCTGGGGCTGAAGGTGATCCGCGCGCCGGAACGGGGCAACAGCCTGCTGGGCGTGCTCGACACGGGACGTCCGGGCAGGACGCTGGCGCTGCGCGCCGACATGGACGCGCTGCCGCTGCAGGAAAACGCCTGCAACCTGAAAGGCCTCAAGGCGTTCGTCTCCGAAATCGACGGCGCGGCGCACATGTGCGGCCACGACTTCCACACCGCGGGCATGCTGGCGGCGGCGCGGCGGCTGAGCGCCATGAAGGAGCGGCTGCGGGGACAGCTGATCTTCTGCTTCGAGTCCGGCGAGGAGATGGGCCTGGGCGACGACGCGCGCGCCCTGCTGGCGGAACTGAAACCGGTCGACGCGGTCTTCGGCGTTCACGTGCAGGCCGCCTTTCCCTGCGGCACGGTGGCGGTGATCGACGGATCCTGCACGACGGGCTGCGAGACGTTCGCCGTGAAGGTGCGGGGCAAGAGCGCGCACGGCGCCACGCCGCACCTCGGCCTCGACCCGATCAACTGCGCCGCGCAGATCCTCTGCGGCGCCAACGCCATCGTCTCGCGCCGCGTCAACGCCCGCGAGGCGGCGGTGCTGACGGTGTGCAACTTTCACGGCGGCTCGACGTGGAACCGCATTCCCGACGAATGCCGCATGGAAGGCAGCCTGCGCTTTTTCAGCGAGCAGGTGGGGCGCGACCTGCACGCGCTGCTCGAACAGACGGCGGCCGGGATCGCCATGGCCGACGGCTGCACGGCCGAAGTACACTGGCGCAACTGGTGCCCGCCCTCGGTCAACGACGCGGCGCTGGCGGCGCTCGCCCGCGCGGCGGCGGAAAAAACCGGCGCCGAAGCGATCGCCGGCGAACCGTGGATGGCTTCCGAGACCTTCGCGCGCTACCGTGAGATCTGCCCCGAAGTGTTGGCTTTCGTGGGCTGCGCCAATCCCGACAAAGGCTGCGGCGCGCCGCAGCACAGCGACCGGTTCGACGCCGACGAAGACTGTCTGCCCGTCAGCGCCGCGCTGACGGCGCAGTTCGCGCAGGATTTCCTGGGCGGGCAAAAGGGGGCGGCAATGCCGCGTCCTGAAATTTGCTTCGCCCAGTGATACTGTTTCTTGATTCATATTATTTCTTGATTGAAACGCCGAATAACAAGGGCATCTCGGGGGAGGTCCGCAAAGCGAGTTGCGCAGATTGCGCAGCGATCAAGAAAGTCCTGCGCGACTGGACTCCTTCGCAGCGCTCATCAAACTGCGTCAATGCTTTTTATCAAGAATCGGCATAGTTTAGGAAGCGTATAGCATGCGATAGGAGTGCGTGAGTATGGTTTTGCTTGACATGGAACTCCAGAAAGAAAACGGGCAGACACGATGACTTTGACCATAAGAGAGGCACTCAAGTTCGGAGGTCTCTTCGGATCGGTGGTTGTCGCGGGAGAAGCCGGGATCGATTCTCCGGTAGAAAGCGTAAGCGTGCTGGAAATTGCGGACAGCAGCATATCGCACTGGGTAGAGAAAAACCAATTATATATAACATCGTTCTATGCGATCTGGAGCGATGTTGAGAAACAGGAACTCGTAATCAAGAAGCTATGGGAGAACGGATGCTGTGGGCTTGTCCTGTGCAATGTCGGAATGCTTCTTCAGCAGATTGATCAGGATATACTGGATCTATGCGATTCTCTGGGTTTTCCGCTGATTCAGGCACGGGCAAACGTTTCTTATATCGAGATCATCACGCCGATTTTAAGTTCCCTTGTTTCAGATAAAACGATCATCCCCGCAATCGATGACTTCAGCGCCGTGCGGAATGATATCCTAAATCTGATTGCGAACGAAGAGAATACGGAAAGTATTCTTACGTATCTCAACAAGCAGATCGGGAAGCAGATATCCTATTACGACATCTATGGGAACTGTATTTTTTCGGATGTTGATCAAAGCATTCTGTTCAAAGAACAGCAATATTTGAAAGGAAATTTCAATCACGTTCTGTATAGCTGCAGCACAAAAGGATATGCGAAGCTGGTAGTCGGCGGCGTAGAAAGGCTGTTTGTACTTATCCGTTCTTCCAAAAATCTGTTCGGCATTTTCGTAACGGATTGCAAAGAATTGCCTGAAGACTTAAACCGTGATTTTCTCTGTCCGATCGAAACATCCTGCATTCTGTTGTTCAGTCGACAGAACCGAATCGCGGATTATCAGAAAAGAGCGGAACAGGAATTCGTTTCAGATCTTTTGGTCTGGAATTTTTCGACAGAAGAGATTGCCCTTGATCGAGGAAAAAAGATCATGCTGCCGATCGACGATATCAACAGGATCGTTCTGATCAATATAAACTCCCTGTGGAGAATAAAGGAAACAAAGCTGCAGAAAGAGCTGCAAGAGTACGTCCAGCGTTTGTTAGTGCCTCAAACGAGAAATTACGTGAAATCGATAAACCATAGAAACTGGCTGGTCTTAAAAAGCGATACCGTCATCGTCTTTCTCGATACCCGCAAAAGTAATGTCAAAACGTTTAATATCAAGGATTTCTGCAGGTATCTGTTAAATATCTTCACCGCCAATTTGGATCTTTCCATATCCATTGGAGTAAGTAATGAATTTGAGAAGATAACAAAAATTCCGTCCGCATACATGCAGGCGTTCCAAGCCGCTGTCGTTGGAAGAAATCACTATGGCGACAATAATGTCACATTTTACGATCAGATTTGTTTTTTTCAAAAACTTCAAGAGCTGGGAGAGAAGGAAGATACTCTTCAAACGTGTTATCGCTTTCTTCAGCCCATTTCAGCCTACGACGAGAAACATGGAACCAGCCTTGCCAAAACCTTAAAGTGTTTGCTTTACCATCAGGGCAATGTCCAGCGAGTCGCCAATGAACTGTATATCCATAAAAACACAGTACTCCAAAGGAGAAGTAAGATCCTGAACTTATTGGGATATTCGCCTTTCGAAATGCCGCATCTGTTAAATTTTCTAATGCTTTTTAATATTTTAGACAGCATCGGGGTAAATAATGAGAAAAACAAGTGATCCGTTGGAGCCCAATTCATAACTACCGGTCGTACCGGTAATTTTCACACGCTCTCCCAGGGGGCTTTCTGCACACTTTATTAATGCGGACTATAGAGTGAGTATAAGGCAGTCTCTTTTCGTTTCCTTGTGTATGTGCGATCGCACACGCCTCCCCTTCCATTTCTGTTCCGCTTCCCATAGAAACGAAAATGAGTGAACGTTATAATCCAAGCATAAGTGGAATCTACAATTATGTGAGGAGGGGGAAGGAATGAGAAACGGGGAAAAAACGAAAATATTTGAAAAAGAAATAAAGACATTGGCAAATGGCGATGGAAACGACAATGCGACAAGGCGGGTTCCCGATAGCGAAAGAAAAGGATTTTGGAGTATTGCGTTTGTGCAGTCGGGATTTTGTATCTGTATGTCTGGTCTTTATACGGGCGCGGCAACTGCATTTGGCATGAATCTGAAAACAGCCGTTATCGCAATCATCATCGGGAATATCATTTTGAGCTTGTACGGCGGTGCAATCGGAGCTGCAGGTGCAAAAGAGGGCGTTGCCTCTGCCATGCTTTCCAGGCACAGTTTTGGACGTCAGGGTTCGAAATTTGTCGGCTTGTTGCTTGCAGTCGTTATGCTTGGATGGTTTGCGGTACAGGTCGGATTTTTCGGCTCGACAATGGCGGCTCTTTTTCCGGGGGGAGGTTTGCTCACGTCGAAATATGTAGCTGCGGTATGGGGTGGCATCTTAATGATGCTAACAGCGTATTTCGGCTACAAAGGACTGAATTTTCTGAGTTATATTGCGGTCCCGCTGATCGCTGTCCTTTCTCTGGCCGGTATCCTTTTTGCCATAAAGGGGGCAGGGGGCCTTGACGTTATTATGAAGATCGTGCCGTCACGCCCAATGACATTGGGAACGGCGATCGTTGCGATCGTGGGCTCTTTTGCCGGCGGAGCGTCCGCTCAGGCAGATATCACCCGCTATGCGAAAGATATAAAAACGGCATGGGGCGGGACAATCTTTGGATATTTCGTCGCAAATTCGTTCATTATCCTGGCAGGATACTTCGTATCTTTGTCGACAGGAGAAAGCGATCTGCCAGTTGCGTTCATCAACCTGGGGCTCGGAGCAGCGGCGATGATCATCCTGATCCTTGCACAGTGGACCACAAATGATAACAATCTTTACACCGCAAGCCTTGGGCTGGCTAATATAATTCCGTTATCCAAGCATAAGTTGGTGATTGTTACCGGGATCACCGCAACAATCGTGGGCGCCCTCGGGCTTGCAGATTATTTCACTTCGTGGCTGAGCATTTTGGGTACGGGGATACCGCCGGTGGCAGGGGTTATCATATGCGATTACTATATTCTCAAGAAGGGTCATTACGATTATGGAACGGGGACTCTCTACGACAAGATAAATATTTGGGCGTTTGTGGCGATCGTGATCGGTGCGTTCGTCGGATTTCGGCTTGATTGGGGGATTGCATCCATTAATTCCTTTGCTGCGGGGTTCGTCGTATACTTCGTGTGTATGAAACTCTTTGCGGAGAAAAGGATCGGCATCGTTGGAAAAGAATTCGAAAAATAATATTTTGCAGTGAGCAAGAAAAAAGGAGGAATGCAGAATGCCTGGAATTATGGACTTGGAACTCGCAAACGCAAGTTATAAGCTGATGAATGAATTGATCAAGGTCAAAGAGGGAGAAAGCGTTTTAATTACGGTGGATTCTGTTGCGGATTTTCGTCCTGTCGAAGAGATGGCAAAAGCGGCTGAAATGCTGGGCGCTAAGGTTATGGTGGCGTATCATTCTACGCCTAAAGGATACGGGGCGCTTACCATGCCTTATCTGCCGGAGCCGTTGATCGCATGTGTTGACAAAACAGACGTCTGGGTTGAAATGAACAACCAATGGCTGCTCTATTCTCCCATTTGGGATAAGGCGGTAACAAACGGACGCACGCGGCAGGTCATGCTTGGGGGGCTCAGTGTCGAAGAGCTTGTTAAGTGCATTGGAGAAATCGATATACCTGCGCAGCAGGCATTTCAAAATAAACTGGCGGGAATGACGAAGAACGCCAAGCATATGCGGATCACCAATGCTGCCGGAACGGATATCGCGTTTGATATCGATCCCCGGCGTCCGGTCGCAAATGAATGCGATTACAGCTCTCCCGGAGGGCACTTTCTGATTGGGCAGATCGGATGGGCTCCCAAGGAGGATACGATCCAGGGAGTTATCGCCTTTGACGGAACGATTTCCGGCGGCGGAGACGCCGAACTTGGGCTATTAGAAGAACCGGTCAAGTATGTCGTAAAGGATGGTCGTATTCAGGAAATCGCAGGCGGCTGGCAAGCTGATGTTCTTCGCGAGTATTACAGGAAACTGAATGATCCGAACATGTATATAGCTGCTCATGTGTGCTATGGCGTAAACCCGAACGCAGTACTCGGCGGCGCGACGACCGTTGATGAGAGGATATGGGGAAGTACGCAGTGGGGCTTTGGTCACCAGGGATCCTGTTATTCGGGCGGCGCTCCGAGAAACGCGGTGAGCCATATCGACGGGATCTGCAAAGATTGTACGATCTATATGGATGATCTGCTGATTGAAGAAAACGGCAGATATATCGAACCTGCATTGGCGAAGCTTGCGGCAAAACTCGGAAAATAACGCTCAGAAGGGTAAGGATCCTGTTATGAAATTAAAGGTTTGCGCAGATCTGTTCCCTCCGTATCAGTATTTTGACAAGCAAGGAAATATAACTGGCAGCGATTATGAAAAAGTCGCCTCGATCCTTTGTGAGAGCGGCTATGAATTGGATGTCACGATTGCAGACTGGGCCGTGATCAGCGCCGATTTTGAGAATGGCGTCTACGACGTTATTTTTCAGATCCAGGATACGCCGGAAAGGCTGAAAAAGTTCTTTCTTTCCGATAAACTCCGGGATGCCGTTACAGAAGTTGTTACCTTACAGGAAGAACTGGCGGGGATTTCTGCGTATTCTAAACTGGAGCGTTACAGCGTGGGAGTGATCGATGGTTTCGCCAACGGAAACGCGATCGACGAGCTTGCCCCGGAGTGTAAAAGGTATTTCGCAAGCTCTCAGGAACTGCTGGACGCCCTCGATGCCGGAATGGTCGATTGTATTGTCTGCGACCAAGGCGTTCGAAACTATTTGCGGAAACAGGTCGCAAGGTACAGGATTGCAGATGCTCTGACTTATTTAAGACCTCTGTACGTAATGTTTCATGATCGGAGATTGAGAGATCGTTTTAATGAGGTAATGAGACAGCGGCGCTGGTTTTCGAAGGTTGCTCCGCTATATGGACAGGTGTGATAAGTTTTAGAATCAACGAAAATTTGATGTGTTATGCAAACGCCATTTGGAAAAACTCCAGTGCGGAAAAAATGGCGATGCCAACGACGTGTACGTTACTGAAGAGGCCGCCTCAATCAACCTTTGAGGCGGCCTCTTGGCTATCCTTTGATGAGTTTTGTCTGGCTCTAATGTTTATTCTTGATAAAACGCATTAATAAAGTGCGCGGAACGCTCCCTGGAATCCCGTCGCTCGAACATGCCCGACCGCTGCACGGTCTGGCCACTCGCTTTGTAGTTTTTCTTCGGACGCGCCTTGTTCAATATTTCAGTCAAGAAACAGTATTCAAATAAAGCTTTTGCTTTTCCCCGTGTCTCCGTGGCGGCCTTTGTTTTACCGGCGTAGCCGCGCCAGCGCGTCGGCCATGCGGCGCAGGGCTTCTTTGAGCAGATCCATGGACGTGGCGTAGGACAGGCGCAGATAGCCGGGGGCGAAGAACGCTTCGCCGAAGACGACGGCGATTTTCGCTTCTTCGAGCAGATAGTCGGCCAGATCCCGCGAAGAATCGACGCGGTATTTCCCGCGGCGCGCGCCGTACAGCGCCGTCACCCGCGGGAACAGATAAAAGGCTCCGCGCGGTTTGACCAGCTCCACGCCGGGCATGGCGCGCAGCGCTTCACAAGCGAAGTCGCGGCGGCGCTGGTATTCGGCGCGCATCGCTTCGACCGCGTCCTGCGGGCCGGTCAGACCGGCGAGGGCGGCTTTCTGGGCGATACTTTTGGGGGCCGAGGTCATGTGCCCCTGGATGTCGGCGACGGCTTTAGCCACGTCGCCGGCGGCGGCCATGTAACCGAGACGCCAGCCGGGCATGGCGAAGGCCTTGGAGAAACCGTTGACCGTAACGGTGCGGCGGCGGACTTCTTCCGAGACGGAAGCCACGGAGAAATGCCGCGCGCCGTCGTAAATCAGCTTTTCATAAATTTCGTCGGCGATCAGGTAAAAGTCTCGCTCGCACGCCAGCGCCGCTAGATTGCGCAGGGAATCTTCCGCGTAAACGGCGCCGGTGGGATTTTGCGGCGTGCAGATGAGCACGGCTTTGGTGCGCGGCGTCAGGGCCTTGCGCACGGCTTCGGGTTCGAGGGCAAATGCGGTTTCGGGACGGCAGGGCAAAAAGACCGGCGTCGCGCCGGCCAGCTTGATCATCTTGCTGTAACTGACTCAGCCGAGTGTGGCAGGATCACCTCGTCCCCGGGATTGCAGAGCGCCAAGAGCACGTTCTGCAGCGCCTGCTTGGCACCGGTGCTGACGCAAATCTCGGACGGCGTGTATCGCACGCCGTTGTCGCGTTCAAGTTTATCACAGATGGCGCGTTTCAGCTCAACGATGCCGGACATGGCAGCGTACTTTGCAAAACGCGCTTCCACAACCGCGACGGCGGCGCAGATGTTTTCCGGCGGCGGAAAGTCAGGCTCGCCGATGTTCGGCTTGATCGCGGCGGCGGTTCGACTGGCGGCGCAGCGCGCCGCGGACGACGCGGATCACCTGCGAGGCCGTGCGTTCCAGATCCTCGCGTGAACGCTGGAACGACTGCGACGTGGTGCAGGGGCCGGACGTGATCGGGAAGACCGCCGTCAGCCCCATGCTCATCAGCGGCCCCACGTGCCCGCGCACGCAGCCTACCAGCGCGATCAGCGGTACGCCGGCGGCGCGGGCGCGCGCCGCCAGTCCGGAGATCACCTTGCCCTGCGCCGTCTGGCTGTCGATGCGCCCTTCGCCGGTGAAGATCACGTCGGCGCGCCTGATCTCGCTGTCGAGGCGGACGACTTTGGCCAGCAGGTCGACGCCCCGGACCAGCTTCGCG
>NZ_ADFP01000132.1 GCF_000177335.1 Pyramidobacter piscolens W5455 | reverse complement strand
GGGCGGCCACGGGCCTTCGGCCGCCTGCGACGCCTGCGACAGGAGCGCGGTTTCCAGATTTTTTTCGGAACTCGCGTCCGGCACTTCGAGCTTCTGTTCCGCGCCGCCGCGCAGGTTCCACAGCGCCAGATCGAGCGTCAGCGGCGCGAACTCGGGGCGCTGGCGGCGCAGGGCCAGCGCGTAAAACCGCAGCTGCCGCGCGTAAAAATCGTCCAGCCAGCGGCGGCGCAGCGGATCCTTCGGCAGGCGCGCGGTCTTGTAGTCGCGCACGCACAGCCGCGACGGGCGGCCGGCGTCGCTCTCGATCCAGAAAACGTCCACGACGCCGACCAGATCGACGGGGCCGAGGCGGACTTTGAACGGATATTCGCGCGCCAGCGTCCCTTCGGCCAGCGCCCGGCGCAGCCGCGCCAGCAGTTTTTCGCCGTCGGGACTGTGGAAGTTGCGCAGGAAGCGTTCCAGCTCGCGGCGCGAGGCCGGGTCGCGCCAGACGCGGCGGAATTCGGGACGCAGATGGCCGTCCCTGAGGCCGAGGATGCGTCGGTAATCGCCGTCGCTGAAGTCCCATTTGGAAAGGATCCAATGCGCGACGTTGCCCAGCTCGGCGCCGCCGGGAGCTTCGTGAAGCGTTTCGCCTTCGCCGGCGCTCCAGCTCAGGTCGAGGTTCTGGCGGAACGACAGGCGCCACGCCGCCGGGCACAGGCTCCAGAGCGCGTGCGAAGTGGCGCTGACGCTGCGCAGCGCGCGCGGACGAAGGACGGT
>NZ_ADFP01000131.1 GCF_000177335.1 Pyramidobacter piscolens W5455 | reverse complement strand
ACGGCGCCGAGGAAGACGAGCGGGACCGCGGCCAGCCACCGCCACGGCGCCAGCGGAGCGACGGCCTCCATCCCCGCGTAGCCGCGGCAGTGGACGGCAAGCAGCAGCGCGAACGCACCCAGCAGGTACAAACCGGCCAAGAACTCTGCGAAGCGGGCGGCGCGCAGGCCGGGGCGTTCCCGCTGCAGGCCCAGCTCCAGCGACAGAAAAACTTCGAACAGCAGCGCCAGGGCGGCCAGCCCCATCAAGGCGATGCGGAAAAAAGCGCCGGACGCCAGCAGCTCGTTCATGGGCGCGCCTCCTTCCCGTCGTCAGGCAGACGGCAGGTCGCGTACAGGCTGCCCTCGTCGCGTTCGAGACGGTATTCCCCATTCAAACGGCGCAGAGTTTCCCGCAGCGGGGACGGTAAAAGCGCCGCTTCGTCGGGCGGCTGCGCGCTTTCGATCACGAGGCGCAGTTCCAACTCGCCGCCGGCGCGCCGCAGCCGCATCAGCAGCGACGCGGGAGCGGACGTCAGGCAGCTTTCCAGCGCTTCCTCGAACAGATCGTAGACGAACATGCCCGACCGCGCCGGCACGGCGCCGCTTTCGGCGCAGAACGGGGCGCAGTTCACGCCCGCCTGGGCGGCGCAGCGGGCCGATTCCATGGCGGCCTGCACGATCTCGGCCAGCGGCAGCCGGTTCGACTGTTTGCTTTTCAGGAACAGATGGCTCTTGCGCTTGACGGCGCAGATCAACACGCCCAGACGGACGAGGGCGCGGCGGACCGTTTCGCGTTCGGCTTCGGCGGGGCGTTCGGGAATGGCCGCGAGAATCCGGCGCGCCGCTTCGATCTTGTCCTGCATGCGCCGTTCGACTTCGGCGCAGAGGCGATTCTGCCAGCGCAGTTCCAGCAGTCGGCCGCGGATCTTGTTGCGCTGCGCCAGCAGGCGGTTGCCGCGCTCGCGTTCGCGCGTCAGTTCGCGCAGCTCATCCTGCAGCGCCAGCAGCGCGCCCACGTCCTCCTCCCACAGCACCGAGCCGCCGCGCAGCGGCCACGAACGGCGCTGCGTCCCCGGCGGTGCGGCCGCATCGGGGCGGACCGGGGCGAGGCGGGTGCGGTAAACGGGCGTTCCCCGTTCGTCCTCGATCCACATCCGCGCCGGGCCGAGCGCGAACAGCTCCTCGTAGCGGCTGTTGCAGGGCAGAACGCCGCTGCGCAGGCAGCTTTCCCAGAAGATGAAGACCGCGGCGGCCGCGACGAAGATAAAATGGCTGCCCGTCAGCCAGGCGGGCCTCTTGACGAAATATAGCCAGACGTAGAGCGCGAAAGCGCCGAGGATCGCCAGCGGCGCGGCGATGCGGCGGGCTCGGGCCGGCGAGGCGGCGTTTTTGATCAGCCCGGCGGCGAAGCACAGCGTCGAGAGCGCGATCCAGCCGACGAGGATTTTTTTCGCCCCCGCGGCCAGCGGCAGAACCGCCGCCAGCCACAGCGCCAGCGAAACCGTCAGATGGAGCGTCAGCGCCCGATCCGGCGACGGCGCGTCGAGCGGCTGCGAGGAAACGCGCAGGATCAGCAGATCGAGCCACGGCAGCAGCGCGAAGATCAGCCAGCTCACAACGTCCATGCCGCGCAGTGCCGCCGTCTGCATGAGGCGGTATGCCTGCCACCGGTCGCGGGCCATGGGCAGATTGAACGCCGCCAAAAACTGCAGCGCCCGCAGCGCGATCCAGAAAAACAGCAGCAGCGCCGTTCCCTGCATGGCGCTGCGCAGCGCCGGGTGGACGACGCGGCGCTGCAGCGACCAGCTCCATCCGCACAGAACCGCCAGAAAAAACAGGTAGCCCAGCCCCCAGCCGACGCCGTCTCCCAATGCCGTCATGGTCGTCTCACCTCCGTCCGGCGGAAATTTTTTTCTGGATCTTATCCTATCATGGCGCCGCGGAAAAGCATCACCCGAAGAGGTGAAGTTTTGAATTTTTCAAAGGCTGGACGCCGCGAAATAAATACGGGCAATTTTTATGCGCGATGCAATATTCCGCGCGTGAATATTCAAGCCAAGTGCAACGAATTGACATAAAAGATCTCAGAAGGCGTTTTCTATTGAAGACATTTACGTTGTCGAGCCGCGTCAATTCGTGCGCGGATAGCGTGAGTCCCATTCGTGATCATTCCTGATCTGCGAGTCGGTAAGCATGAAGTAGTCGCGGATGATCTCCTCCGACGAGTCGGGCAGGGGGTCGTCGAACGTCACGTCAACGTGACGCCAGCGTCCGCCGAGGCGAACCATGTTCCATGCGTGCGGTTCGGCAGGCGTGCCGCCCTTTCCGTGCACAAGAATGCATTCTACGCCTGACAGCCGGCACATCAGCTGAAAAGCGGAGGCGTAGCTTTCACAGATACCTTCTTTGTCGACCAGAACGGAATGGGCTTCGCGGTCGGGCGTCTGATGATAGTCGTCGAGTTTTGCGCCTTTGGTGCGGTAGCGCGGACGATCGCTGTAGCGCGCCGAGGCGACGAGAAAATCGTGAAAGCCTTTGATCAGCGTGAGCTGGTCACGGTCGCCGCCGGAACTTGCGAGCGTATCAATCAGAGCCCAGGCGGCCATGATCGTTTCCCGGTCGCGTTCGCTCAGCTCGGACCCCACTTCCGGATTCTGCGCGCCGCGCCAGCAGCGGTACCAGTCATAATAGACGAGCCGCAGGCTGAGCTTTTCGTCATCGTAATCAAAATGATAACTTTTGATGATCCAGTCGAACATGAGCTCTCCAAGATATTTCTCGATGGCGCTCTCGTGAAGATTGGCGCTGACGGGAATGGTGATTTCCCCCTCCAGCATGCGGACGTGGGGTTCCAGCGCGGCTTTCAGCTGAACGTAGTTGCCTGGGGGCGCGTTTTTGACGCGACGATCCTGTTTTTGTGACAGGTCTTCGGCGGTGGGGGCGAGAGGATTGTCGAGCAGCTGAGTCAGCCAGGAAATATGGGGCGCCGGCGGTGTTTTTCGCTCGGCCGTTTTCGTTGTTCCCCGGGCGCGGAACCATGAAGGCAGCAGCAGGCTTTCCGTGTCGTGCCGCGGCTTGGCCGATGTGTACCAGTCCGGCAGCCCGCCGCTCAGTTTGGCGCGTTTTTCGGGCGGTGGCGTGGGGATGGCAAGTTTTTTGTCCTGCCGCCAGATATTGCCGATGGATCTCGCAAATTCGGCGACGTCGAGTTCCGGCGGCTTGGCACGCTCTTTGGCAAACCACGGGGGCAGCACTGCCTTGAGGGGCAGCGCTGCCGTTTCTTCGCCGAAATAGTCGCGCATCAGTGAGTCCGTATGCTCTTCCAGAAACCAGCGCGGAGCGATGGCGATCGTTTCAAGATCACTCTGTTTCTGGGCGAACCACGCGGGCAGTACGGGCTTGATTTCCAGCGCCGACGCAGAAGTGACCAGACCGAAAAAAAGAGTCGAAAGACAGAGAGATTTTTTCATGGCGTTCGCCTATCGTCTCAGCGTCAGTGTGTACTCTTCGCTATCGCCGACATCGAGCGGGCGGAAGACGACGACGCGCCGGTTGTTGCCCGGGCAGGCTTGGTCTTCGCTGTAGGCGAAGCCCTCGGCGCGGACGAAGCGCACTTGGGCGCCTGCCATATCCTCTCCGTCCCAGGTGTGCTTCATGCCGGTTTCTTCGGCATAATAGAAAATTACGTCGATGCTGCTTTTCAGGTTGTAAACGGCGCTTTTGCCGGGGTCGATAGCCGCCCAGCCCATGGTTTTCCAGCGGGCGCTCGGATCGTCGTACCATGAGATAGCGACAAAAATCGGGGCCGGATTTTTATTGACGACGGTAAACTTTTCCAGCGCCGCGGCCTGCCGCGGCAGGACGAGCGGGCAGAAAAGCGTCAGGGCGAGGAAAAAGCGGAGATTTTTTTTCATGGCGCGGATCCCGCCCGGTTATTTCATCTGAATCGAATCAAAAACCGCCGCTGCGGAGTCGCTCTGTTCTCCCCAGATGGTGATCACGGCGCACTCTCCTTCTTCGCCGGTGCCGTAAATCTGGACGTACAGCGGAGCGCCGTCGACTTCGGCGGCGTAATCGTAACTTTCGTCGCCGAGATCTTCAAAGTCCTCGCCTTCCATTTCCTTACAGGCGGCTTCGGCTATTTCCCTGACGCTGCGCCCTTCGGTCGGGGCTTTCGCGACGGTGACGATCGTGTCGCGCTTGGGCGAGGCGAGAATGACCGCAGGGGCCTGCTTTTTCATGGTCCAGCCCGAGGGGATGTCGGCGACGAAAAAGCCTCCGTCAACTTCCTTGGCGCAGACGGCCGGAACCAGAAGCATAAAGAAAAGAACGGCAGTGGATAGTTTTTTCATAAAAGAGCCTCCTTAGGAAAGAAATGCGGTGGTCGCTGAAAACGTTTTTTCAAATAAAAACCGTACATATCTTAGCACATTTGCGGGCGGCCGCCTGAAGCCGCGCGTATTGAAAAGGACCCCCCGCCGGGAGGTCCTAACTGTTTTTCTATTTGAACGCAATGGAATTGAACACGTCGGTGGCGACGTCGCTCTCGTGGTCGCCGACGATGGTGATGCAGCCGTACACGCCGCCGCCGAGGTCGA
The DNA here is from genome assembly GCF_000177335.1 of Pyramidobacter piscolens W5455. NCBI lineage: Bacteria > Thermotogati > Synergistota > Synergistia > Synergistales > Dethiosulfovibrionaceae > Pyramidobacter > Pyramidobacter piscolens. The sequence continues at coordinate 4,092 of NZ_ADFP01000131.1, read as the reverse complement.
AAACCTGAGCGTACAAAGGCTGGCCGTCGGCCGCGCCGGTGTATTCCCAGGCTTCCCCCTCGCCTTCCATCCTGACGAGGTCCTCCGAGCCGTGAGCCTCGGCCATGCGGGCGGCGGCGTCTTTCAGCGGCGTGCCCGCCGCGGGCATCTTCGTCACCGTGAAGACGATCGCTTTGTCGGGCGAGACGAGCGCGGCGGAGTTTTCGCCGTCCGCCCGCATCGTCCAGCCTTCGGACGGCGCCTCGGCGGTGAAAAATCCGCCGTCGATCGTGGCGGCGGACGCCATCGCGGCCATCGCCAGCGTCGCCGCGAGCGCGAGAATTTTTTTCATGTAAAGATCCCTCCTCGAAAAGTCACGACGTTCCGGCCGCGCGGCCGGAGTTTTCGGATCCCTGATCTGCGGCTGTAATCATACCACGCCGGCGCGCCTGACGAAAAGACGCGGGAGGCGGAAAAATCACCTTTTCAGGTGAGGCCGCGCGCCGTTTTTCTGGTAAGATAAGGGAACGGAAAAACGATTTTCATCAACGTCCGGCCGTCGAAAAACGCCGGACGGAATCGGGAAAGGCGTGAGATCGATGAAGGCAGGGAAACTGATCGTGGGAGCGTTTGCGGCGCTGGCGGCGTTTTCGCCGGCTTTCGCCGCGCCGGCGAAAACGCGGGAACTTTACGCGGCGGATCCTGGCGAAGGCAGGGTGTACAAGCTGGAGTCGGGGCGAAGGACCGAACTCGGCTTCGAACTTCACGAGGTCAAAGCGGGCGGCGAAACGCGGTATTACTGGGCGACGCTCGAACCGAACGCTACGGACGAAGCGCTTCCCGAGTCCGGCGTGGCGTTTTTCGCGCCGGACGGGCGCCAGAGCGCGCTGCTGCCTTTGCAGGACGGGCTCGACGGCGCCTGCGTGGCCGCTTCGCCCGGCGCGACGAAATTCGCGCTTTCCGTCCCCGACGGCGAGGCCGAGCGCGTCAACCGCGTCTACGACTTTGCGCAGATGAAGCCGCTGACCTCGGTGCGCGGTTCCATCGTGGACTGGGGCGGCCCCGTCTGGGTGGACGAACGCCGCTTCGTTTACACGGCGTACGACGACGCGAAGATGAAGAAGCCGGGCCTTGAAGGCGCGGAAGCCGGCTACCTTTCCGTGCGCCTTTTCGACGCGGACAGCCGCCGTTCGCAGACGCTCAAAGCCGCCACGCCGACCGACGAGTACGCGGTGATGGGGTACTGCGACGGCTTCGTCAACATGGCGCATTATTACGTCGGCGAAGTATCGCAATGGGCGGCCGGCGGCCCCGAGGAAAACGGGGCGCTGCGCTCGGAGCGCACGTACTGCTGGCTGCCGGGCTGGAAGCCGGGCGAGTGGTGGCGGACGCCGAAAGCCGTTTTCGGCGTCGACGCCGAAAACGGGCGCGTGTTCGCCGGCGAGGGGCGCGACCGCAGGGAATATGCCGTCGAGCTTCGTCGGGGAGAGTTCCCCGATAATTTCTCGCCGTTCGACGACGAAGCGGTGATTGTGGATTACTATTGGTTCGTCGCCGGCGGCGAAGGCGATCCGGCCGGCGAGATCCCCGTGCTCTACGTCTTCACGCTCTCGCAGGACAACGCCGAGGCCGACGACCCGGCGCTGACGGCGGCCTTTTACGTGGGCGAGCCGGAGCGGATCCGCGGCGTCGGCATTTCTCCCAAGGGCGAGCGCCTGATCGTGGCCGTCGGCGAAGAGGGGTCGCAGGTCCGCGACCTCGAACTGTATCGGCTGAGCTATTACGAGCACGAAGATTTCCGCCACCTGGCGACGCTGCGTCCTGCCTACGGGGCGTTTTACTGGTTCGATCCCTGGCGCGTGGTCTATTCGGCGCTGAACCTCGAGGCTGACCTGCAGAGCGGCCGCGAGCCGGGCTACGCTCTGGACGTGCACGTGTACGACAGTTCCGTGGGCGAGGATTATCGGCTCACGGAGAGCTCGACGCTCGACAGCTACCAGGCCGCGGGGCTGACCGAGGATGGGGACGTCGAAATGGACCGGATCACCGTTCCCGATTTCGCGGACTGGAAAGACCCGCGCAAAGAGCGGCGCACGCGCCTGAAGGGGCGGATGCCCGCCGCCGGTTAGGGGCGGGCGGCGGAAAAATTCCCGTCGCGCTTCGCGGCGGACGGAAGCGCGACGGGAATTTTTTCCGCGAGGGAAAACGGCGTTATTCGTAACGCGGCGGCGCGTGGCGCTTGGCGTCGGCGTCGCGTTCCTCCAGACCGTGGATCTCCTTGCCCAGCGAGACGCTGAGCACGACGCGGATGATCACGATGGCGGCGAGCACGCTGACCGTTTGCAGGTCGGGGTTGCAGATCGTCAGGATGATGTCGGCGGCGACGAGGAACTGCAGCCCGAGCAGCATGATCTCGCCGAAGGTGCGGCGCAGCCGCAGCCAGCCGCCGCGCATATCGACGTCGAGCGGTAGTTTTCCAGCGCCAGCGCCACGATGCGGTACAGGGCCAGCAGCACGCCCCAGGCGATGATGAAGATGCTGATAAATTCGATCACGGTCGCGACCCAGCGGGCGATTTCCACGATGCTCACGGTGTTTCCTCCTTAACGAACTGAAAACGGTAAAATTATATTTAACAATGCGTTGGTATAATAGCTTATTTTCGTACCGTTGAAAAGAAGCAGTTTCGCGCGCGGCGAAAAATTCCGGCTGGGCGGCGGCGCTTCTTTCCTTTATAATGCGCGGGAGAAACGGCGATTTTTTTCGCGAAAGACGCCGAAGCGGAGGAAAAACGATGATCAGGATGATCGCAACCGATCTCGACGGCACGCTGCTGGCCCCCGGCGGCTTGTCCATGCCGGAGCGCAACCGCGCGGCGCTGGCAAAAGCGGCCTCTCTGGGCGTGTGCGTGGTGATCTGCACGGGGCGTCTGTTCGCGGGCGGGCGCAAATACGCTTTGACGGCGCCGGGCGACCAGCCGGTGATCTGTGTCAACGGCGCGGTCGTGCGCATGAGCCGGTCGGGGGCGTACCTGCGCCGCGTCGGCCTCGGACCGGAACTGGCGCGCGAGGCGCTGGATCATTTTCGCGCGGCGGGGGCGAAGCCGTGGTTTTACGTCGGCGACGCCTGCTTCGCCGAGGAAGGTTCCGACGCGCTCGAGGCCCTGAAGCGGCGTACGGGCGCGCGCGTGGAGATCGTCCCCGACCTGGCGGCGAAATGCGGCGAACGGCCGGAAAAACTTCTCGCGCTTCTGCCGCCCCAACAGGTCCGGGCGCTGCACGGCGAACTGACGGCGCGCTTCGGCCCCCGGCTGTACGTGACGCGTTCCAGCGAGCGCCAGATCGAGGCGCTCGCCCCGCGGGCGAACAAGGGGCTGGCGCTGGCGATGGTGGCGCGCCGCTTCGGCGTCGCCCGCGAGGAGATCGCGGCGTTCGGCGACAACTACAACGACCTCGAGCTGTTCCGGGCCGCGGGCGTCCGCGTGGCGATGGAAAATGGCGAACAGGCCCTCAAGGACCAGGCGGACGTCATCGCCCCGCCGAACGGCGAGGGCGGCGTCGGGCAGGTCGTCGAGCGCCTGCTGGCGCAGAGCCGGTGATTTCGCGGCAAACGCTGGCGAACGGCGTTTCCGATGATGTTTTTTCATTGAAGATCAATATCGAAAACGGTCCGCCCGTTTCGCTCGCGCGAGCGAAACGGGCGGACCGTTTTTTTGCCGGATCAGAGGGCGAGTTTTTCGCGGATGAGGCGGAGCAGGCGTTTTTTGTCGCGCCCGTCCATGCGCTCGTTGAAACGGAGCAGGCGGCGCAGGCCGTTGCCGCTGAGCGCAGCGCGCGGATCGGCGCCGGCGTTCAGCAGGGCTTCGGCCGCCAGCGGGCTGGGATTGTAGCGCACGGCGCAGATCAGCGGCGTGCGTCCTTCGCCGTCTTTGGCTTCGAGCGCTTCGCCTTTTTCCAGCAGATAGGCGATGATCTCCGGCGCGGCGGCGTTGGGGTTGACGGCTGCCAGCATCAGCGGCGTGACGCGGGCGGGGTCGCGCTTCAGCGCGGCGCGCAGCTTTTTAAGGCGGCGGCGTTTGGCTGGCGCGGACAGCTCCGCCGAAGCGCGGATCCG
>NZ_ADFP01000130.1 GCF_000177335.1 Pyramidobacter piscolens W5455 | reverse complement strand
GCAGAGTGCCGCGCTCATGCTGGCGGCGTACGAGGGCGACGCGTCTGGGGTCGCGCGGCTCGTCGAAGGCGGCGCCGACGTCAACGCCGCCGACACGAACGGCTGGACGCCGCTGATGTTCGCGCTGCGCTCCGGACAACCCGCCGCGTTCGTCGCCGGGCTGCTGACGCAGTACCACGCGCTGGCGGCGGCCGAGGCCAAAGACGGCACGACGGCGATGATGATCGCCTGTCAGTACGCAAGCGACCCCGCCGTCGTCGAAGCGCTCTACGCGGCCGATGCCGACGCGGTACAGCCGCGCCGCGGCGGAGATTGTCCGATCCATTTCGCCGCCCGCAACGCCACGAGCGGCGCGGCGGGCATCGTCGCGTTCCTGCTCGGCAACCGCGCCGACGCGAACCAAACGAACGACGCCGGCTGGACGCCGCTGATGACGGCCGCCCGCTTCAACGACAGGGGCGACGTCATCGACGCGCTGTTGTCCGCGGGAGCCGACGTCAACGCCCGCAACCGCGACGGGATGACCGCGCTGATGCTCGCGGCCGCCAGCGAAGCGCCCGCGGCCGCGGAGATCGCCCAAAAACTGCTGGAAGCCGGCGTCGACCCGGAAGCGGTCGACCGCTTCGGCCGCACCGCCGCGCTGGTCGCCGTTCGCAGCGGCCATTCCGCTGAGATGGTCCGCTTTCTCGACCGGGAACTGACGCCCCGCAGCGTCGCCCGGCAGACGGCGCTCCTCGCGGTCCTGCCCG
>NZ_ADFP01000129.1 GCF_000177335.1 Pyramidobacter piscolens W5455 | reverse complement strand
CGGCGTGGCCGTGTTCGGCCCGTCGGGCGCGGGCGCGCGGCTGGAAGCGAGCAAGGAATTCTCCAAGAATTTCATGGCGCGCCATCGCATTCCCACCGCGGACTTTTACGTGTGCCGCACGATGGACGAAGCGGAAAAGGCCCTCTCCCATTTTTCCGGTCCTTATATCGTCAAGGCCTCGGGGCTGGCCGCCGGCAAGGGCGTTTTCGTCGAGCCCACGCTCGACGGCGCGCGCGAGGCGGCGCGGCAGATGCTCGTCGGCAAAAAGCTCGGCGCCGCCGGCGAGACGCTGGTCATCGAAGAAGCGCTTCCCGGGCGCGAGCTGTCGCTGATGGTCGTCACCGACGGCGCGGCCTACCGGCTCCTCAGCACCAGCCAGGACCACAAGCGCCTTCTCGACGGCGATCTCGGCCCCAACACCGGCGGCATGGGCGCGTACGCGCCCGCGCCGTGGGTCACGGAAGAGCTGATGGCGCGCGTTCGCAGAGAAATCATCGAGCCGTCCGTCGCCGCCCTCGCAGAAGAAAAGCTCGATTACCGCGGCGTTTTGTACGTCGGCCTGATGATCGCCCCGGACGGCACGCCCAAAGTGCTGGAGTACAACGTGCGCCTCGGCGATCCGGAAACGGAAGTGCTCCTGCCCCTGTTCGAAGGCGACTGGGTCGATCTGTGCTGGCGCGTCGCCCATGGCGATCTGGCGTCCTTCCCGTGGCAGAAGGAAACGAAAAACGCCCTCTGCGTGATCCTCGCTTCCGCCGGCTACCCCGCCGCCGCATCCGCCGCGGCGGAAATCCACGGGCTTGACGCCGCCGGCGCCGTCGAGGGCGTGACCGTGTTCCACGCGGGAACGTCCGCGCAGGACGGCAAGATCATGGCGACCGGCGGCCGCGCGCTCTGCGTCGCGGCGACCGGCGACACGCTGCGGCAGGCCCGGGAGCGCGCTTACGAAGCCGTCGGCAAAATTCATTTCCAAGGCATGCAGTATCGAAAAGACATCGGTCACCAGGTCTTCGCAAAAAATTCCTCCCAAGGAGAACTGAGATGAGCAATCCCAAAATCGGCATCATCCTCGGCTCCGCCAGCGACGCGCCGCACGCCCAAAAAATCGGCGCCACGCTGCGCGAGCTCGGCATCCCTTTCGAGGTCACCGTCGCTTCGGCTCACCGCACGCCGGAAGACGCGGCGCATTACGCCCAAAACGCGCGCCCTCGCGGCCTGGAAGCGATCGTCGCCGTGGCCGGACTTTCCGCGGCCCTTCCCGGCGCCGTGGCGGCGCAGACGACGCTGCCCGTGATCGGGGTCCCCGTCGAATCGGGCACGCTGCTCGGCATGGACGCGCTGCTTTCCACGGCGATGATGCCGCCCGGAGTGCCCGTGGCCTCCGTCGGCATCAACGGCGCCGCCAACGCCGCGCTGCTGGCGGCGCGCATCGTTTCCACCCATGACAGCGCCGTCGCTGAAAAGCTGCAGTCGTACGCCGACGAAAAAGCGGCCAAGGTGCGCTCGTCGCGCCGCGACGCCCAAACCTTCGCCGACTTGCCCATGGCTCCCGAAGAAGCGCTGAGTTGATTTTCGAAAAAAAATAAAATTGGGATGAGAAAACGAGAACTCGTTTTCTCATCCCAATTTTATTTTTTATGAGTCTTTCACAATCCGCGCAGCACGAGCTGCTCGCGATCGGGGCCGACGCCGATCAGAACGACGGGGACGCCGATGACCTGCTCGATGTGCTGCACATATTTGCGGGCGTTTTCCGGCAGATCTTCGAAGGCGCGCGCCGCCGAAACGTCTTCGCTCCAGCCGGGCAGCGAGTAATACACGGGCTCGACTTCAGCCAGCTTGGCGATGGCGGACGGAAAATCCGCGACGATTTTGTCGCCGACCTTGTACGAATTGCAGACTTTGAGCTCTTTGAAGCCGGTCAGGATATCGAGCTTGGTCAGAGCCAGACAGGTGAAGCCGTTCACCCGCACGGCGTAACGGAGCGCGACGAGATCGAGCCAGCCGCAGCGGCGCGGGCGTCCGGTCACGGCGCCGAATTCGCCGCCCCTGCGGCGGATCTCCTCTCCCTCGGGACCGAAATCTTCCGTCGGGAACGGCCCCGAACCGACGCGGGTCAGATACGCTTTCGCCACGCCGATGACGCGGTCCACGTACTTCATGCCGACTCCCAGACCGATGCAGCCGCCCGAGGAAACGGGATTGGAACTCGTCACCATGGGATACGTTCCGTGATCGACGTCGAGCAGCGTGCCCTGCGCGCCTTCGCATAACACCGTCTGGCCGTTTTCGAGCGCGTTGAAGACCTCGAGCGAGACGTCCGCCACATAAGGCGAAAGTTCTTTGCCCCATTGGAACGCCTGTTCGTAAATGGGATCGAGGGCCAACGGCTCCTTGCCGTACACGCCGGCAAGGATTCGGTTCTTCTCGGCCAGAGCGACGCCGAGTTTTTCGCGCAGGACATGTTCGTCCAAAAGATCTTCCACGCGGATGCCAATGCGCGTGTATTTATCGACATAACAGGGGCCGATGCCGCGTCCGGTCGTGCCGATCTTATGTTCGCTGTCGCGGGATTCCTCCTGGAGCTGATCGAAAAGCTTATGGTACGGCATCACCACATGAGCCGCTCCGCTGACGCGAAGGCACGCGCGGTCTTTTCCCCTGGCGCGCAGTTCGCCCAATTCTTTCAACAGCTGCTCGGGGTCGATGACGACGCCGTTGCCGATCACGCAGGTCTTGCCGGGATAAAGCATTCCCGAAGGCAAAAGGCGAAACACGTATTTCTCTCCGTCGACGTACACGGTATGGCCGGCGTTCGCTCCGCCCTGATAGCGGGCGAAAATATCCACTCTTGAGCCGATGGAGTCGACGACGCGTCCCTTTCCTTCGTCTCCCCACTGAGCGCCGATAAGCGCCTCGATCTTGCCCTTCATTGTTTTTCCTCCTTAACGGACTGCTGCGAATTCCAGATCTCGTCTACCGTCACCAGCTTCACCGGGTTTAGGTCAAGTTTGCTCAGGTAAGCCAGAAAAGGGAGCGTTCCCTCGCGCGCATGGCAAATCGCGACAGCGTTGCCATATTTTCTCGCCAGGCGAAGCGCAGCATTGAATTGTGCCTTCATCGCGGATAAATCTGTCGTTCCGTCGATAAAAACTTTGTTTTGAACGACCGGGATACGATATTCCAGAGCGACTTTTTGGGCAACCGTCTTGCCGCTGGTATGGCTGTCCAGAAAACCCCACCGGGTCGCCGACAGCGCCTTCATAAATCGGCGCATTGTCGGCGCGTCGGAAGTCGCCTTTGACCCTCTGTGATTGTTAATGCCGATCGCACGCGGAAAATCTTTCTGCAGCGACGCAAGGTACTCGGCCATTTTCTTTTCCGGCACGTCAATCCCAATAACATAATTGCGTCCGCCGTTCGGATCCCCCAGCGCCTGCATCGGCACGTGCAGCAGAAAGGGCTGCCCTTGTTTGGCTGCATATTCAGCGATCTTGAGACTGTGCGGCGTGCCGGGAATAATCGCCCATGTCGCGCGCAGTTTCAAACGAGCGATACGCTCGGCCATGCCGTAATTATAGCCGAAGTCATCAATGACGAGGGCCAGTCCAGGTCGGGACGCCGCGGCGGGCTTCCCTTTCTTTGGCAGCGCCGCCGACTGGAGCCGCGCCACCCAAGAGGCCGCCACGAGAATCGTTTTCTTCGTCGAGGACAGCGTTTTTTCCAGAGAAGGGAACGCCCCTGGACGCCACAGCCGCTCCTCCGCCGACAAGACGACCGCGTTCTCCGCTTTTCTTGCCTCTCGACGCCGTACGCTCTCTCCATTGTGCATCATGTTTGTAAAAACGCAAACGACTGCAAAAGGGATCGCCGCCGCCAGAACCCAGAAGGGATTCTTCATTTGCCAAGAACGGATTTCTTGTCGGGATTCGAACTCTTATCGTCGCGTTCGCTCTTCACGTCAACGTCACCGCTGCCCTGATCTGCGGAAATGACGGAAACATCGGAAGATACGGGCTCAGGAACGGGATCCCTCAGCGTTTCCGGTTTTTCTCCCGCAATCAGCTTCAAGAGAGTCTCCTTCGCTTTGTCGAGTTGAGGATCGCGGAGTTTGGCGCCTTTTGCGTCTTTCTCTTCTCCCAAGCCATTCTCCGTTTTCCCATTCGACGTGCCGGCCCTTTCCGTCTTGTCCTTGTTTTCCTGGTTTGAATCTGGCGCGTCACGGTCTTCGTCGCTCCACAGGGACTTCACGTAAATATCGGGAGAAAGCCCGACGTGGTCAATGCGAACTCCCTTCGGCGTGAAATAACGAGCCGTCGTCACGAACATCCCCGACCCATCGGAAAGATTGAAAAGGACCTGAACGGATCCCTTGCCGAAACTCTTGGCGCCGATCAGCAACGTGCCGTTGCGGTCGCGCAGAGCGCCGGAGACGATCTCCGAGGCGCTGGCGCTGCCTTCGTTGATCAGCACGACCAGGGGCAATTGAGTGAGGACGCCTTCATGCGCGTAGAACTCTTCGTTCGCGGAATCAACGCGCCCCTTCGTCGAAACGACAAGTCCGCCGTCGATAAACAGATCGCAGATATCGCGCGCGGAGTCAAGCAAACCGCCGCCATTATTCCTGAGATCGAGAATCAATCCCTTCGCCTTTTTGTTTTTGAGATCGATGACTGCCTTGCCGACATCCGGCGCGCTGGTTTTGATGAACTGACGCAGACGAATGTAACCGATATCGTCGCTGAGGATTTCCGAGTGCACGGTCTCGATCTTGATCGTGTCACGCACAATCTTGAAATCGATCAGCCTGGCCGTATCGGCGCGACGGATCCCCACGGAGACTTCCGTACCGGGATCGCCGCGAAGCAATTTGACGACCTTGTCGAGATCCCAGCCGATGACGATATCATCGTTCACTCTGACAATTTCGTCCATGGGACGCAGCCCGGCCTTATCGGCGGGCGTGCCTTCAATAGGATTTATAACGAGGATTTTCCCGTCGCGGCTGGCGATATTGATTCCCAAACCGCCGAAGGATCCCTCCAAGGAGGTTTTCTCGTCCTCCAACTGCTGAGGATCGAGAAAACGCGTATACGGGTCTTTCCACGCGCCCAGCATTCCGCGCATGGCCCCATGAACCATTTCACTCTCATCAATGTCATTGCTTGCCGCATCGACCTGATAAGCCTCGACAATAACGCGTGCCTGTTTCAGGAGCCACAGCGAATCAGTCGAGAAAGGAGCAACCTGTGACAATTCCCCCTTGCTGGCGTATCCCACGGGGATAAGAGTCATGAGGACCGCGCCGATCACAATCCCCAGCACCACATCGCGATATTTTTTCAGTATTTTCATGAGTTCCCCAAAAGGGCTCTTCTACTCCTTCCACTACAGATATTTCAACGGATTGCGAGCCTCTCCATTGACGCGCACTTCGAAATGGAGATGCGGTCCGGTCGCTACGCCGGTCATGCCGACTTTGCCAATCATGGCTCCTTTTTTTACGATGTCCCCTTCGTCAACCTGAATCCTGCTCATATGAGCGTAAACAGTGGCGTAACCGCCGCCGTGATCGATGATGACAACCTGACCATACCCTCTCATCCAGCCGGCGAAGATGACTTCTCCCGCTCCGGCCGTCTTGATCGGCGTCCCCAGAGACGAGGCGATATCAATGCCCGTATGCTGACGTTTCGTTTTGAACCGAGGATGAACCCGCATCCCAAAGCGGCTCGTTACCTTTCTGTCCGGAACCGGCCAGTCGAACTTGCCGTTGCCTTCATAAGCGGGGATACGGGCGCCTTTGTTGTTTCCTTGTCGAGCGGCAAGGGCCTTTTTCTTAAGATACTCGTCAATCTTTTTCTGCAGCGCCCTCTCGGCTTCCTCGCTTTCCCGCATCGCCGCTTCGTGAGCTTTTTTATCTTTCTCCACGCGGGCCAAAAGTTCCCTGCGATGAGCTCCGGCCTGCTTATTGGCCTGCTGTTCCCGTGTGCGCTGTTTATGGCGTTGCGCCAATTGCCCGCGCGTCTGTTGAAGCTTCAATTCGTCGCTTTTCAGAGCCAACTTTTCCGCTTCAAGAGCCTCGATGTCTCTCTCGTCCTGACGACTCAAGCGGTTCATGAGATACGTCAGGTTGTTGAGCTCCGCCAAGTCCGCCGCCGAGAGCATTACGTTCAAATCGGCCGCACCGCCGTATTTGTAAATAGCGACGCACCGCTTCGAAAGGATATCCTGCAAAGTTCCGATGCGCTTATTGTGCTCTTCAATGCTTTCGCCGACCTCTTTGAGCTCGCGCTCGTTCTTTTCGATCTGCAGATCGAGCAGGGCAATTTGCTCTTCGGACTGCTGGACGCGATGATCGAACACAGACAGTTCGCGCAGATACCCTTTTTCCTTTGCTTTCGCTTCCGCAAGCTCGCGCGTATGGTATTGAATGCGTTTATTCAGCAGATCCAGTTGTTTTTTCTGCTCAGCGATCTTGTCGTCGAGGCTTGACGCGCTCAAGGCCGGAGCGCCAAGAGCGAGCGCCAGACAAAGGGAAAGCCAGACAGCTTTTCCTGAGCGCAAACAGCGTTTCGAGCCCGGCAAGGCACAACTCCTAAAGCGGGGCAACCGCATTTTTTATATAATGGCGCACAGCGATAAAACTGCACAGCCACCCCATCGTCACGCCTGCGCAAAGCAGGACCTGATCAAGCAGAACGACCTCTCTCCATTGCAACTGCTGGCGCAGAAACGGCAGCACAGCATCAACCGTTCCCATGACATACATCTGTCCGTAATGCAGCAGGATCACTGCCGTCACGGCGCCCAGCAGTCCCAGCAGCATTCCGTTGAGGACGAACGGGGACGCCACATATGAGCGGGTCGAGCCGACAAGAAGCATCACCGAGATCTCCTGACGCCTTGAATAAATGCTGATACGAATCGTGTTATAAAAGACCAGTCCGCTCACAAGCATTGCGATCACGAGGACTGTCAGAGCGATTTTGGAAATCAGCGAGGACAGTTTCACCAGGCGTTCGGCAAGCGCTCCGGAGTACATCAGGTCGTCGATTTCGCTCATCCCCGAAAGTCGCTTGACGATCGAAGTCACCAGCGGAGCTTGCCTCACCTTGATCTCAATTGTCCAGGGCAGCGGATTATCTCCCAACAGCGTCACCGCTTTCGACTGAGCGCCCATTTTCGCGCGCAGACGATCCAGCCCCTCCTGAGGAGAAATGTACCTCAGCTCCGCAATGTCGCGGTTATCTTTCAGAGCGTCGATGATATGATGCACCGCTTCTTCCGAGGAAGCATAAGCCTGTATTACCAGGTCGCTTTGAATGTTCACGGCAATTTTGCGGATATTCAGCGCCAGGAGGGAACTCGCCCCGACAAGGAAAAATACCGAAGCGGCGGTGACCAGCGTCAGGAGGCTTAACCCCCAGTGACGAAAAAACAGCCGGAGCGTATCGCGCAGAATATATCTATAAGTCCCCACTGATGCTGTACCTCCCTTCCCGCTCGTCGCGAACCAGGCGTCCCATGTGCAGCTCCACCACGCGTTGACGATACGTATCGACCAAGTGCTGATCGTGCGTCGCCACGATCACGGTGGTTCCCGCGGCATGAATGGACAACAGCAGTTTCATCACGTACTCCGCCGTATGCACGTCCAGGTTGCCGGTCGGTTCGTCCGCCAAAAAGAGACGTGGTGCATTGACGATCGCCCGGGCGATGGCGACTCTTTGCTGCTCGCCGCCGGAGAGCTGATCAGGCCTGAGGCCTCTGCGGTTCCAAAGGCCGACTTTATCGATGACGTCATCGGTCCTTTCGCGTGCCTCCGCGCGCGGCACTCCGCACACTTCGAGAACAAAGGCCACGTTCTCCCATGCCGTCAGATTCGGCAGCAATTTGTAATCCTGAAACACCACGCCGATGTCGCGGCGAAAGTATGGCAAACTGGAAGATGAAAGTCGACGCAAGTCGATTCCGTCAAGGCTGACCTGCCCTCTTGTTGGCAGCACTTCCCGGGTCAGCATCCGCATCAGCGTCGTTTTTCCGGAACCGGTAGTGCCGATCAGGTATACGAACTCTCCTTCCGAAATGTCCAGATAGATATCGCTGAGAGCCTGGATGTTCGGCGAAAAGATTTTCGTCAGACCGTTTATGTGGATTTCCATAGCAATGCACCTCCTGTCGCCATTTCCAATCAAAAGCGCCGCTGATTATCATACCACAATCACGAACGCATTGTTCTTTCGAAGCAGAGGGCAAAGTCGGATCGAATCGCCGCGCACGCCGCTTCCAGACCGGCCCGCTTTTGCCATGGACGAGGAAAGGGGACATCGCCGCCGTTCCATAGAGTTCCTCCCCAGCGTTCGGCAAAGTCGGACACTTTCGGGTCATACGGAATCAGCGTGCACGGGACTCCCGCTTTCAGCGAGAGCACGCCGAAGTGAAGGCGCATGCCAAATGCCCCCGCGGCGCCGCTGAAAAGCTTCGACAGGTGCTCGGCGTCGGGATATATAAGCTCATCGACTCCGCACACGCCGCGTTCCTGAATTTCCCGCATCAGCTGGAGATCGCTCCTGTCCATCGCGACTCCGACGGTTTTCAGTTTCCCGGCAAAGGGCGAATGGGCGTAAGCAGTCGCGGCTTTATACTCCAGATCCCCGTTGTAACGGCGAAAATTTATGAGGAAATATTCGCTGGGGCGACGCTCTTCCGCGAAGGGAAGCGTCAGGACCAGATCATCCGAAAGAAGGCAGTGTCCGTTGAGAAAAGCCTGCGAATGAAGATCGCGGACCGAAACGATCTCGCAGCTTCGGAAGGCATCTTGAGCCAAAAGGCGATTGCCCCGGCGCGACAGGGGGCCGATGGACTGGGCGACCGCCCATGTTTTGCAGCCGCAGAGTTTAGCCAATCTAACTACCGACCAATAATACCATGGGCTGCGAAAACTGGAGCTGTCCTGAAAAATTCCGCCGCCGCCGAGCAGCAAGGTCTCGCTTTGCCTCAAAGCCCGGACGACATCTCGGCGGGCCCAGCGATCGATTGGATAAATATGGTGTTTTTTCCTGCTTTCTTCCGGCGCTCCTGACAGCATGGCGATTTCGTTTTCCTTCAGCCCGCAATTCTTCAAGAGCTGAATGGCGGCGGCGGCCAACAGCTCGTCGCCGAGATTTCCCATGCCGTAGTAGCCGCAGAGCAGAACTTTCCAGCGCCGCGCCATTGTTACAAGAGGCTGCGCAGCCGCCGGAAGACCGGCCGTCCAAAACGTACGCCGACAAACAGAAGCAAGCTGCCCAGCAGCAGGCCCGTCCACCATCCGTTGAAGCCGCGAAGCAGCGTTAGCGGCAAAGGCGTATGGAAATGGCAGAAGCTGTTCACCGCGGAGGAGAAAGCCAGCGTCACGGCCAGGCGAAGAACTTCCCGCCAATGAGACCACATTTCCTGACGTTTAAGATAGTACCAGACGACCAGGGCTGGATAGCCCACGAGGAATTCCTTGGTCCGGGGACGGGCGCCGAGGATCTTCTCAAGCCAGTCGCGGAACACGATCTCGGACGTCCCGACGAACCCGTAATTGCCGCTGCGCAGCAACATCACCACGGCAGCCAGCAGCAGCGCTCCCGCCAGCGCGATTTCGCCCCAGAGCGGCGGCCGCGACAAAATCTCGGGCAATGATTCGGGATGTTCGCGCTTATGCACGTCAATCAGCAGAATGAGGACGAGAGGCAGGAGCAAGCTCAGCTTGACGCCGCTGAACGTGCTCAGGCGATACATATAGAGAGGCACGGAAAAACGGCCCGCGATCACGAGACCGCCGACAAGCACAAGCAGGAAACCTTCCGCCGCCCCGCGCAGGGGAACCTTCCAGCGTTCCATGGACACCAGCGAAGCTTCCGCCGCCAAGAATCCGGCGGCAAACGCTCCGCCAAGACGAGAAAGAATTCCCGCGTACAAGGAGAACACGCCCAGGACGACGGCCGTCGCCGCCAGAACGCCCAAAAATCTTCTCCGGGAAAGGAGCGAAATGTCGAAATAACGCTCGACATATCTCGCAAGCAGCAGCAAAAACAAAATCTGCAGAGCGATCGCCGAAAAAAATGAATTGATCCATGGGCTGGACGGAGCGGGGACCGGCCACAGACGCTTGAAGCCGTTTTCGTCGAGGCGCGCACGCAGGGCCTTCACGTCCCCGCAATATTCGGCAAGCTGAGGGGCAACGGCGCGCAAAGGATCCAGACGGAGCACCAGGAGATGCACTTCTCTCTCCTCCGCGGCGCGATAAAGGCGATTCAGCATGAGGGGGCGAATGATATTCCTTTTCAGAACTTCCTCGCGATCCACAGCATGCAGCGACACGACGTTCGGCCAAGCGGCGGCGACCTGTCTGGCCGCTCCGTACTGCCGCGAAAATTCCACCTGCGCCATCAACAAACCGTGCCTCTTGGCAAAGCTGCCCAACAGCTCTGTATCAGGGTAGGCCGCGGCAATTTCTCCGGTAGGACAGAGAACTTTGACGCTGGGGAAACTGCCGCAGAGAAACGTCAAGCTCTCCTCAAGTTCTTCGCCTGAGCTGCCCATACTGGGCGACGGCGCGAAAACCAACGGCACGCCCGCCGCCGAAAGGTACTGCATTGAACGCAGATCGGGCAAGACTCCCGCTTTTTCCAGTTGCACATAAGGGTGCGGGATCTTGAAATAGACGGTCTGACCGTCAGCAACGCCCTCTCCGTTCTTGAAGCGCCTCTTCAAATATTCCTGCTGCAGTTCCGCCAACGCAGGGTCCCTAAGAATTACGACGGTCCCCGAAGGATAAGAAAAACGCTTGAGGACCGAATCGGGCAAATCGGCAGCCGGAACCGCCGTCACCTGATCGACGGCCCCTTTGCCGAGCTCTTCCGCCGTACACTCGGGAACCATGAACGCAGAGATTCCCGCCTCCATCAGC
Organism: Pyramidobacter piscolens W5455; assembly: GCF_000177335.1. Lineage (NCBI taxonomy): Bacteria > Thermotogati > Synergistota > Synergistia > Synergistales > Dethiosulfovibrionaceae > Pyramidobacter > Pyramidobacter piscolens. The sequence goes on along the minus strand of NZ_ADFP01000129.1, from coordinate 21,302 downwards.
GCCGCAAATTTATTCCGCCCCTCGTCCGCGTTTAGGGCATGAAGTTCCATCAGGTCGAACACAAGCAGCGACGAGCGATTGGCGCGTTCCTGAAACAATCTCCATATGAGAGACGGCGTGGCGAGCGCCAATGCCAGGAACAGGAAACAGACAAACGCGCCGGCGTTATTTCTAGTTTTTATCATCATGAAGACACCTCCCAGAGCTGATTCAAAGAAAAACCCAGCTCTTCCATCATAGAGCCGAACAGGCACACCGGAAACCCCACGACCGTCGAGTAATCGCCGCGGATCGTCCGCGCGAAAAGACTGCCCACCCCTTGGATCGCATAGCCGCCAGCCTTGCCGAAAGGCTCGCCTGTCGCAACATAGCTTTCTATGACCGAAGCGGTCAGTTCTCTGAACTGCACCCTCGTGCAATCGTAACGAGAGAGCCGACGCTTTTTCCAGAACAGCGCCAGGCCGGTGTACACCGTGTGCTCCTGCCCCGAAAGAGACGAAAGCATGGCAAAAGCTTCCGCGCCGTCGTGCGGCTTGCCGTAAATCTTTGCGTCCAAGGACACCGCCGTGTCGGAAGCGATGATCAACGCCTGCGGATATTTCGCGGCAAGGGATTGCCCTTTCAATTCGGAAAGCCTCATCACCAAATGTGCGGGAGATTCGCCGGCAATTCTCTCTTCGGCGACATCGGCGGGGATAACGTCGAAGTTCAGGCCGATCTTCTCGAGGAGCTCCTTACGTCGGGGGCTCGCCGAGGCAAGGATGATGCGAACATCTCTCATGGGCATTAGAGCCAGATCAGCGCGACAAGTCCCAGCGCCCCGCAATACAAAGCGAAAATCCACCAGCGTCCGCGCAGGAGCGTGCGATGAAGCCAATACAACGCTATCAATCCGAAGACAAAAGCAAACAAAGCGCCGCCGAGCCAGCCTTCCGGAAGGGATACGCCCGCCCCGGCGGAATGGCGCAGTTCGAGCACTGCCGCGCCCGTTATGGCCGGGAGAGAAAGCAAAAACGAAAAGCGAAACGCTTCCGCCGCGCCCAGGCCGCACAGAATGCCTGCGACCAGCGTCGCCCCCGAACGCGAGATGCCGGGGATCACCGCGATCCCTTGAGCGATGCCGACGACAAGACCGATGGAAACGCAAATCTTACGCGTGCCGGCAGGAACGACCGCAAGAATCGACATCAAGGCGCTCGTCACCAAAAGCGCACCGCCGACGCCCGTCATCGAAGTACCGATTTTTTCCACGAAAGGTTTCAGCAGCAGACCGATAATCGCCGTGGGAACGGATCCAAAGATGACGGCCCAGCCGAAGTACCATCCTTCCGGTTTTTGTTTTTCCGGCGCTCCGAATCCATGGAAAAATTCCCAGAGCAGTTTCAGAATGTCCTTGCGAAAATAGACCAGCGTAGAGCAGACCGTGGCCACGTGCAACACCAGATCGAAAGCCAGCCCCACTTCGCCGCTCGCCGTCAGATGCTGGAATATCGCCAAGTGCGCGGAACTGCTGATCGGCAGATACTCGGTCAGCCCCTGCAATGCGCCTTGCAAAAGGGTGGAAATAAATGGAGTCATCGTCTTCACCTGCTTCACAGAATTTATCCGCCAGAAAATTTGTTCAGAGCTTTAAAGCTCTGAACAAATTCGACATCGTATTATAACCTGGCGATCAACGGAATCACAGCGGACGCGCTGCGCATATATTTCCTCAGCAGCTCCTTGCACCGCAGGGAAATTTGTTTTTTCAAAAGCTCGTCGTCTTCCGACGGCTCGCGTTTCAAAGCGCGGCGGACAGCTTCGGAAAACTCCTGACGCATCCCCTCCGCGTCCTTGAAATGGATCTGACCGTAGCTTTCGAAACAAGGCTCGCCGACAAGAAGTCCTTTCTTGTCAAGCGTTATGGAAACCACGAGCACCCCGTTCTCCGAAAGTTCCTGGCGCTCCTTCAGGATCGAGCCTTCTTTCTCCCCCAACGCCATGCCGTCCACCAGCACGGCGCCGGCCTGCACTTTGCTTTTGACTCCGGCCGAATTCCGCGCGATCGAAAGGATGTCGCCATTGTTCATGATGAAAATATTTTTCCCGGGAATTCCCACTTCTTCGGCGAGCTGCGAATGACGGATCTGCATGCGGTATTCGCCGTGAACGGGCACAAAATATTTAGGCTTCACCATACTGAGAAGCATTTTCAGCTCCTCTCTGGAGGCGTGTCCGGAAACATGCAGCCCCGCTTCCCGCCCATACAGGACTTCGCACCCCAGCTCGAAAAGTCTGTTGATGGTGTTGCTGACCAGTTTTTCGTTGCCGGGAATGGGATTGGCGAAAAGAGCCACGACATCCTTACTGTCAAGCTTGACTCGATGGTGAGCGCCCTTGCTCATCAGAACAAGCCCGGAAAAGGGTTCTCCCTGGCTGCCGGTCGTCATCACGACAAGATGGGAATCGTTGTAAGAATCCATTTCCGCCAATGGGACGATCGTGTCCGGCTCGGCCTTGATATACCCCAGACGTATGGCCAGCTCGACGTTGTTGACCATGCTGCGGCCGGCAAAGACGACTTTCCTGTTAAAGCGTGCCGCCGCGTCGAGAACCAGCTGAACGCGATGAAGGTTGCTGGCGAAAGCGGAAATGATGACGCGCCGGTTGCGATAGGTGCGAAAAAGATTGTCGATGGCTCCACTCAACGACTTTTCGGATTTTGTAAACCCCTCGCGTTCGGCGTTCGTGGAGTCGGAAGCCATGAGCAGCACGCCCTTCCGCCCCAGCTCGGCGAAAGCGGCGTAATCGGTGACATGCTCGTCGACGGGCGTGGGATCGAACTTGAAATCTCCCGTATGAAGCACGATGCCGAGGGGCGTCTCGACGGCAATCCCCAAAGCGTCGGGGATCGAGTGACAGACGGAAATGAACGTGACCTTGAAGACGCCAAGAGAGATCGTTTCTCCCGCTTTGACCTCCATCAACCGCGGCTTGTATCTCGGCGCGGCCTCCAACATCTTCCCCTCGATCATCCCCAGAGTAAGTTTGGCGCTGTACACGGGAACGTCGAGTTTGGGCAGCACGAACGGCAGCGCGCCGATATGGTCCTCATGGCCATGGGTGATCAGGATGCCGCGGATTTTTTTTCGATTCTCTTCAAGATAGGAGATATCGGGAATGACAAAGTCGATGCCCAGCATCTCCTCATCGGGAAACATCAGGCCGGCATCGATCACCACAATGTCATTTTCGTATTCTATGGCGTACATATTCTTGCCGATTTCCCCCAGCCCGCCCAAGGGAATAAACTTCAGCGTTTCAGCCGGCGCAGAGGCGATTTTTCTTCTGTGGGCATAGGCGGCGCGTGAGACGTTCACTGTCGTTCCTTTTTCGCCGATCGTACGTCGGCTGCGCATGCCGCCTTTGCCCTTTCTCTGGGGTGACACCGTTGCGGGCTGCGTTGATATTGCACTTTTCGAATTATTTTTCATTTCAACATTCCTTGTCTATGATTTTTGCGATGACTCTCGCAATGAAAGAACAATTCTGCTAAAATAGCGTTTTATAAGGCATCTTTGCATCTCAATCTTTCTTTCCCCAACTGGAGGTATAAAAGTGGCTGAACACAAACACAACGACGATACTGTTTTAATGACTCAGGAAGGCTATGACAAACTGAGCACTGAATTAAAACAGCTCAGAAGCGAAGAACGTTATAAAATCGCCCGCAGAATTGAAGAAGCTCGTTCTTTCGGCGATCTCAGCGAAAATGCCGAATATGCCGCGGCCAAAGACGATCAGGCCAAACTCGAAGGCAAGATCCAAGTCATGGAGTACCAGCTTTCACGCGCCAAAATCATCGATTCGGCCAGCTTGGACAATTCGCACGTTTCGGTGGGAACGACCGTGACCATCATGGATATCACCCACAACAAGGAGTTCGTCTACTCCATTGTCAGCTCGGAAGAATCCGACCCGGAAAAGGGGCTTATTTCTTCCGTGAGCCCCGTAGGGCGGGCCCTGATGAACAAACGAGTGGGCGACGAAGTGCCCGTCAAGGTCCCGATGGGAATCCGCAAGCTCAGGATCCGCAAGATCAGAGTCAAATAGTTCCGGCTGCCAAGTTCTTTGCGGATCGCAATGCAAAAACGCTGAGAGGCTCAGCATGATGAGCTGTGCCTCTTTTCTATTATATCCCACTCGTTTCCGTTTGTGTAAATTTTGTGGCGAGAAAGTATTACCGCTTCGCGTCGTTTTTTCGGATTTCACCGATCGCAAACGACAAATCAGGCCATGTCGGTTGAGCCGTACCCGACATGGCCTGATTTGTCGTTTCTATATACAAAGCGCTCTCTAAACATCAAATTGAGGCATTACGATCTCCGCTTTTTCCGCCTGTTCCGTGCCGTCCTTTTCCATAAGGGTCGGTTCGTAGCGTTGCCGGCGCACAGCCAAACCGCCGGGACGCCCAAAGGGATTGCTCAAATTCTCGCTGCCGATCTTGAACCGGCTGTCAGGGAACGCCGTGATGGCAAAAGATAACGTGATCCAGTCGTTGTTGTTGCTGTCCGTCAGATCGTCGTTCACCGTCAGCTCCCAGCGCGTACAGCAGCTGTTGTCGTAAGTCAGGACGTATCCCATGGAAGACAGTTCGTTCTTATTGCCGGTCAGATCAAAAACTCCCTGCACCGCGAACGTAAGAGAAGGTCCGATTTTTACGCCCACGCGCTGATAAAAGGTGTCCGTATCGTAATTGCGATCCCAGCCGTTGCCGAATGCGGAACGCCCCGACACCCTTTTCTGCTCGAATGCAGAGCCGATCTCAAAACCGCCGCAGGACGCCCTGACGCCCAATGTCCCGATCGTCACGATCTGGCGATCGCTGCCGTCGTTCTTATAGCCGTAATTCCAGTAGTCGCCTTTGAGGAAGGGAGAAATGGTCCAGGCGCCGAGCCGAAAGGGGTATTCGGTGTAGTAATCGATTCCCCAGCCATAGCGCTCGATAAAATCGCCCTGATAATCCCTCCGATTGACTCCCGTTTCCTGAAATCTTCCCCAGTTTCCCTTGAAGCGGGCATACTGAGAGAAGTCGCCGATATGAAGTCCGACCCACGGAGAGGTCAGTTCCACTTCCGGATCGCGCCAAAGCGTCGTTTCATATTCTTTCTGACCGGGCTTTCTTACGACCGAGCGCTTTTCTCTCTCAGCCCAGCCGATGTCCATGGCCCAGCCTGACTGCGCCAGAGCCGCTCCCCAGAAAGGACGGGACTTTGTCTCGTCCGTATTGCTGTCGTACTGATGATTGTCTCCCGCATACAGAGACAGCCACGGGGCCACCCGTTGATCGACGCGCGCCTGATATTCGAACATGCCTTCCTGCCAGATCCCCGCGCCGAGGGCAAGCTGTCCGTTGTTCCAGAAAAAGGTCGAACGCGCTTCCAGCCCCAAGTGTTTGTCGCTGTCATAGTTCGGCATGATCGTCACGACGTTTTTCGACTTTGGCTTTTGATTGACGACCATATTGAACGGTATCGTGAACAGGTACGCGGAACCTGCATAAACTCGAGGATGATAAAGCACGATATACTTCCCCGGAACCATGACGATTTTCTTGGAACGAAGTAAATAATGGGGGTGATCCTGCTTGCAGGTCGTATACGAAGCGCCGTTCCAACGCACGACGGCGCTGTCCGGAGCGCTTCCAAGCAGATATTTTCCCCGCAGCCATTTTTTCTCGTGCGCCGTCTGCGGATCCGCAACTTCAACTTGCGCTCCTTTAATGTAAACGGCACCATAAGGGACTTTTGACGAGCCTTCGGCTCCTTCGATATATCCGGTCGAATCGTTCAGATGATACTCAAGAAAGTCCCCCGTCAGCGTGTCCGTATTGTGACGCTGGAACTTGATTTTTTTCCCGGCGGAGGCAAACGCTCTGATCACATTCGTCTCCGAATCAAGCGTCACTCGGTCCGCGCGGAACACCAGATCAGTATAGCGCACGACGGCATGTCCCTGCGCGGTGGCGAGATGGTTGCCCTCGTCAAAATCAATGCTGTCCGCCTCGAGGACGACAGGCAGAGTGTCCGTGACCTCGGGCAGCTTCTTCTGCGCCGCCCGGACGTCATTCGTCGGCGCCAGCAGAGAGAAAACAAGCAACAACCCCCCGAGACACGTCGAATATTTCGTCATTCGCTCCACCACCGTATGCATCCATCTTTGACAAATATTTTACGTTGCCCGTCCATAACCGCATTCTTGCAGACCAACGTATAAACGTCGCCGCTTACGGTCACTCCCCGAGGAAAATCCCACACGTCGTTTTTTTGCTCCCAGCGAGCTTCCGGCGTTTTCCATTCAAAAGGATGTTCAGAGCGTTGCCATATTCCGTCGGCATCACGCAACGTCAACGTACCGTTTTCATGATCGTAAGCTCCGTTGGGCGCGTTGATTGTGCGCAAACCGGATGGCCCTACGATTTGGGTCGAAACTTTGTTCAAATGCTCCACAGGATGGTCGCGCACAACGTTCTCCGCGCTGATCTTCCACTGGTCCTTGCCGACGTTGCGAACTGCCGTGACTCCTCCTATTTCCCAGCTCAATTCCTTGCCGGTATCGACGAGGAGTCTTACGGCATCGAGATCGCGTCTCAGGGCTCTTCCCCAGAGGGCCAGTGCAAGCGCAACGGATACAATGACCAGGGCTCTTATGCAATTCCGCCGCACATGACCATTCCTTTCCAAAGTCCCTTACGGTTCAGAGGCTGTCAATTTCGGTTGCCTTTTTGGGGGGCTCAGCAGCGTTCTCCACTTTCGTTTTTTCTTCGTTCACTTTCTGCAAATTCACGGTTTTGCCGCTCAAAACATCGACATATTTATCGCTCGCCAGCGCTCTCAAAGAGGCCGGGATCGGGTATGCGGGAACCGAGACATTTTTCTCGGTCTCGGAGTACATGATGGCCCCCGCCGGCACTTCTTTGGCGTTGCCGCGGATAAAGAATCCGCCCGCCAGCCCCAACGGCCCCAACGCAAGTGCGCCCACAAGGCTCGTTCCCGCTGCCGCCGCATAACTGGCCTCAAACTCTGTCGCCTTTTTGGAGGCTTCGCCTTCGCTCAGAGGCAAAGTCGGATCCCCCAGAGTTTTCAAAGATTTCACCGAGAGCCTGATCTCCGAAGGACGGCCAAAGCTGCGAGGTTTCTTGACTGACGTGACGATCCCCTCCGCAGGAGCGCCCACAGGGGCGACAAGTTTATTGTTCACGATAAGATTATGCGTGAGCTTCAACAAAACCCGATCGCCTTTTTTTGTTACCGAAGGTTTCAGGGTTTCCATCAACTGCAAGCGAACGACCGTTCCTGCGGGAACCTCGACCGGCTCGGAAGTGACAGGATCGGAGACGACCGTACCGAGCACTCGTTCCACCCGCATCGCCATGGGCTTGTCTTCCATGGAACTTCCTTCGAGCCTTTTTTCGACAACGGGAATTCTTTCGACAAGCGGCTTATCGGCATTATTGAAAATCTCAAGGCCCCATTCGGCTACGCTCATCTTGTACAGAAGCGACGGCTGCCCTTCGGTTCCCTTCTCGAGGTAATCGACATGGGCGGACTCGCGTTCCGCCAACGTGCCTTGCAGTTTCGTGCCGTAAAGATCCTTCTCTACGCTGTCGAGCCTTGAAATCAAACCGCCTGAACGCACTGAACCATAAATCGCATTTTCCAGCCGATCAATCTGTTGCGCCGCCGTCGTGTCCGTGGCAGCGCCCGCCGCGCTTCCCAGAAGACTGCACAAAAGTAAAACAATCCCTGCTTTTTTCATGTCTTTCGCTCCTCTTGTCTTTCTCTATTTTTCAGCGCAGATAGCTCATCGGATTCGTCGGGCTGTCGTTGCGGCGCACTTCGAAATGAACATGCGGCCCTGTAGCGCGCCCACTCGATCCCACCGTGGCGATCACAGTCCCTTTTTTCACGTTCTGCCCTTTGCGGATCATCAACGACTGGCAGTGGCCGTATAAAGTCGTATACGTGCTGTCATGACGAATAATGACCGTCCTTCCATAACCGTTCATCCAGCCGGAGAAAATAACCTGGCCTCCTCGCGAGGCGCGTATCGGAGTATGCCGGGGCGCGCGTATGTCTATTCCGGCGTGGAAAAGCCTGGCCCGCCGAATCGGATGCCGGCGCCAGCCGAACGGACTGGAGATTTTTCCCACCACCGGCCAGGAAAAACGCCCCGCCGCCCCGGTGGCGGCTTTGGCAACGGGGGGAGCCGTCCGCGACATGCCGCCGCCGCTTGAACTGCCCCGATATACGGCAATAGACTGGCTTGCGCCAGGGATAAATACCTCTTGGCCGGCATTCAATTCCACTTTATCGCTTAATCCGTTCGCCATACGGATCGCCCTCTCGGCGACGCCGTATTTCTTGGCAAGGGCGTTTAAAGTCTGCCCTTTGGCGATCTTGACGCTCAATCCGTCCTGATTGGGAATGCGCAGCACGATGCCGGGAGAAAGCCGGTCCGGCGTGCGGAGGATGTTGGTTCCATAAAGAGAATCGATGCTGAGGTTATTTGCGCTGGCAATGGTCCACAGAGAGTCGCCCGGTTTTACCGTATACTTCCGGTATTTTACCGGATCCGCTCTCTGTTTGGAAGCGAGTTTTTCCTCGGCGCGGCTCTTTTGTTCTTCCAAGACGTCTTCCAGCAAATCTTCCGTGCGCGGAATCAAGAGAACCTGTCCCGACGAAAGCCTGTCAGGATTGCGGATGTTATTCGCCTTGCTTATCGTCGCGACAAGAATTCCGTACTTCCGCGAGATATCGACCATCCGTTCGCCCTGACCAACAGTGTGTTCCAGCCAAGGACGCTCATCAATATCTTCGTCCATCTCGTCCTTCTCACCCAGCAGCCGGACAATGACGTTGCTGTCGTCGGCTTTCTGATTGCTCAACTCCGAAAGAGACAACGTCATAAAAGGGTCATGCACCGGCAACGGTTGATCAAAGGACTGGTCTTCATTCATCGCGGGAAGGATCGCCAACCTCCCGCCGCCAAGAGGATCTTCCTCGGGAACGACCTCATCCAGCATCAAACCGCTCTCCTCGAATTCAGGAGAATCCGGGAGCAGGGGCGAGATAACGCCACTGGTATTTTCCCGCTCAAGCTGAACCATTTGCCCATGAGCCAGCGCCGCACGCGCTTCGAAAGAAGGGAAAAAAGCGGAAAGCGGAAAATCCTTATAGGCGGGCAAATCTTCGGCTTTGAAAACTGCCAGAGAGATCGCGCCGGCTGTCGCCAAAATCATCGAGCCCATCAGGCTCCAAAAAACTCTGCGGTTGTTTTTTTTGTCCAATCGGTCCAAGAGTAATCGTCAACTCCTCGATAGATACTTTTCTCAGGGTGCCAATCACGCGGAACGTTTATTCCATATCAAGAAAGACACAATACATCTCATTATAAACGCATCTATTATACTCGTTTCGGACGGTGAATTCATCTATTCCTTCCAAGAAATTTCAGCGCCCCCTTTCGCGCCCCAAACGCGCCGGGAGCGAACGCTTCCGGGAGAACGCGGAATGTTTGCAGGAAAATCGGTATAAAATATGGGGTGAGGGGAACGATGATCGTCTCCCCTCACCCCATATTTTATACCGATTTCTCATGGAGCGGTTCAACACAGATGGATCCAAAGCTCCGCGGAAGTTCAGTGCAAGGGCGCATCTTCATTTTGCGCTTTCAGTAGGATGCGAATCTTCATGAGAGCAGCCCCGGCTGACGAGCTCTCTTTTCAAAGTCAAAGGAGAAACGCCCGTCGCGATGAAGTAAACTTTTTCTCCCAAGTTCATCAGGTGATCGGCCACACGCTTCAGATGGCGAAAAAGGTCAATCGCGATGAAGATTTCCGCAGGCGTCTCCGACAGATAAGGGGAAGAAAGACGCTGCATCAACGACTCGGCGCATTTACGGCAAATCCGCACGGTTTCGCGACGTTTTTCGCGGATCACGGCGAGCACGCCGCCGTCTTCTTTATCGAGCGCGCCCAGAAAGTCGTCGATCATCTCGCCGCACCGGCGCGAAACGTCAAGCAGATCGTCGATCTTGGGCAGCGGCGCGCGCCCGTGGTAATCGTTGACATACTCTTTCAGCCGTTCGGCGACGTTGACCGCCTGATCGCCGATGCGCTCGATATCCGTGATGATCTTCATGACCGCATAGACATAGCGCAGATCCTCGCGCATCGGCTGACGCATGGCGATGGAATAAAGGCATTCTTGATCGATCTGCTCTTCCAGCTCGTCGATCGCGTCGTCACCGCAGACGACATCCTCTTCCGCGCCGACGTCGAGCGTGCGCAGCCCCGCCACGGCTTTGGCCAGAGCCTCTCTGGCGCCGATCGTCATCTGCTGGACGAGCGCGTATATGCGCGCCTTGTCGGAGGAATAAAGATAATTTTCGAGGCTGCGCTCGCTTGATTCGCTCTTTTTAGTCGCCACTCACAGTCCCCTCCTTCCACTCGGGAAAGGCTCTTCCGGTCGAATATCTTGCCTGCTTCTTGGTGAACTCTTCGCCCTCGGCCACTTCTTTCGCCATGGCCAGGAACCCCTGCATCAGGGACACCAGCCGGACAGCCCGGGAGGCGTTGCGGTCGTAAGAAGTGCTTTCGCCCACTTCGCGGCGGATCTGGTTGCTCAGGCCGGCAAGTTCCGCCTCCTGGCTCTCCAGCGCATGAACCTGCCCTTTCTCGCCAATGACAAAGGCGCACAGAGCGGACCGCATACACTTGCGCGACAGTTTGCACCAGCGTTCCCACACGCCGTTCCCCAGAAGGGCGCGAAGCGCGTCATGAACCGCCGTCGACTCCAGATGGGACCGGATCGATCCTGTCAGCAGCTTGGACATGCCGCGCAGGATCGACATTGTGTAACTGATGATCGTAAAATCCTCCGACACTTTTTCTTCTTCGGCAGGAACGCGAATATGATAGGCAAACTCCTGACAGGATTCGCACAAATCGGCGATTGCCCGAGGCAGTTTTTCAAAAAGCGCGCCGTTGCGCTGCTGCGGTTCGAGCAGCATCTGCAGATATGCCTCCATGTAGTTGGAGAGGCGCCCCATTTCCTTTGACAAAAGCATGACCGCCAGCTCGGGGACATCCAGAATCTCCTCGTCGATATAACGGGGTTCGCTCAGGCTGCCGCTGCCCGATACGAGTTGGACGCCGATCCACGCGAGAAATTGAGGAAAAGGCAGAAACATGAGAATGTTCAACGCCGCAATCAGCACTTGACCGTACACCAGCTCCTGAGCGGCGGAGAGACCAAGGGAGACGAACATCCCGTGGACGAAGGGCAAGAGGCACAAGAAAATCAGCCCTCCCAACAGCTTGAAGAAGAACGTCGCATAGCCGAGACGCTGCGCGCTGAGCGAACCGCCCATGCCCGCCAACACCACCATGGTCGTGGAACCGATGTGCGCTCCCAGAGCGATGGGCAGCGCGGAAGTCGCCGGCAAAGCGTTCGACGCGGCCAGGGCGATCCCCAACGCCATGATGGCCGAGCTGCTTTGCAGCACTCCCGAGCCAATAAAGGCGATCAACCCCATCGCCGGCGCATTTGCGGCCCAGAGCGTCACCAGACGGCTGAACTCGGGATCGGCGAAAAGCGTTTTCGTGCCCCACCCCAGAACCTGCATCCCGAGGAAGATCAGCGCCAGGCAGCGAATCAGGCCGAATCCGGAACTGATCCATTTATTCCTGACCTTGCAGAGAAAATAGGACACGCCGAACATGAGCGGCGCGTAATCGAACAGATTCAGACTTAAAAGGAAGGACACGAACGTGCCGCCCAAACTGGCCCCCATCATCACGATCAACGAACCGGCGAAGCTCAGCATGCCGACATCCACGAATCCGACGGCAAACGACGTCGCGATGGTGCTGCTCTGCGTGAGCGCAGAAAGGACCACCCCCAGCAAAAAAGCCTGCGCTTTCCTCTTCGTAAAACGGGCCATCGCGTTTCTTGCGTTCGCGCTCATATTCTCACGAAAAAAACGCGAGCTCTGGTCGACGCCGAAAAGGAACAGCGCCAAGCCTCCCAAGATATTGACAAAGCTGGAGAAATACAACAAGCACAATCGCCTCCTCCGCCTCTTCACGGCAGGAGGCGGTTTTATTTCAACTATCCGCTTTTGCGGCTCTCTTGCGCTTCAGCTCGGGGAAAACAGGCGCCAAAAGCATCGCTCCCGCGATCGCCAGGAGCGCCGCGCTCAGAGGGCGCGTATAGAGGAGCTGCGGGCCTCCCATGATCAGCGTCATCTGCAGATTCGTCTCGATCAGCGCTCCCAGTACCAGCCCAAGCACGATCGGCGACAGCGGATAATGAAATTTTTTCAGAATCCAGCCGAGCGCGCCGAAGCCGAGACACACGCCGACGTCGAACACCGACGAACGAACGGCAAAACTGCCCACCATGGCGAACGCAAAGATCAGCGGATAAAGCACGGTCTTGGGGATTCTCGCCACTTTGATCCACAGGCGGCTGCCCCACGTCCCCAGAAAATAGAGCACCATATTCGCAACAAACAGACTCGAGAACAAAGTATATACCAGTTCGGGCTGCTTCGCAAAGAGCTCCGGCCCAGGACGCAATTCATGGATCATCAGCGCGCCGATCAACACCGCCGTGGAGGCGCTGCCGGGAATCCCCAGCGTCAGCAGCGGCACCAGCGCGCCGCCCACCGAGGCGCTGTTGGCCGCTTCCGCAGCCGCAACGCCCTCGTAAGCCCCCGTGCCGAACGTCTCGGGACGTTTGGACAACCTTTTTTCCATGTCATACGCCAGAAAAGAAGCGATCGTCCCGCCGGCGCCGGGGAAAATGCCGATCAGCGTTCCCAGAATGCCCGAACGGATAATGGACCACTTCAGACTCAGGTAAGTTTTGAGCGACGGCCACTCCGACACGCGTTCCTGCGCCGCTTCATACGCTCGATAATCGTTTTCCTCGATGTTGGCGAAGACTTCGCTGAGTGCGAACAGACCGATCAGCGCCGGCACAAAGGAAAATCCATCGTACAGATTGAGAATGTCAAAAGTAAAACGGCTCACGCCGTTGACGTGATCCAGACCGATCGTGTTCAACACGAGCCCCAGCAGCACCGCCATCAGCGACTCCGCCCACTTCCGGCCGGCCATGGACGAGACCGTAGATAGCCCCATCAGCGCCAACGAAAAGTACTCGGCCGGCCAGAACGTCAGCGCAAAATTCGCCAGCGGCGCCGAGAACAGGACCAGAATGACAATGCCGATAAAACCGCCCCACACGGAGGCGACAAGGGAAATTCCCAACCCATAGCCCGGCTTGCCGCTTTTCGCCAGAGGATACCCGTCAAAAGCCGTGACGACCGCCGACGGCGTTCCCGGCGTGTTGATCATGACAGCCGTAATCGAACCGCCGTAATTCGAGGCCAAATAAATCGCGCACAGCATCACCAGCCCCATCGTCGGCGACATACCAAACGTGAACGGCAGCAGAATCGCCACCGCCATCGAAGGCGACATGCCCGGCATCGCGCCGCCGAGAATGCCGACGACGACGCCGGCGGTGACAATGAGAAACGGACCGGCACCGATCAGATTGCGAAGCCCCGACCAAAGGTTCGTCATCAAATCCATAGTCATCGCTCCCCGTCACACGAACAGTTTGCTGAAAAGCGTCCCCGCCGGAAGGCCGAGCAGAAGCACCTTGTTGAAAACGAACCACGTGAACAGAACCCAGCAGGCCGCGGTCCCCAGGATCAGCAGGATCCGCCGCTCGCCCAAAAGCAGCATCAGCAACACCAGCATAGTCGCCGTGCAGACGAAGAACCCCAAGGTGTTGAACTGTGAAATGGCCGCTGCCACAATCGCAAAAGCCAGAAAAACCTTATCGATGCGGCCATACCCAACGGCCTTGACAGCAGGGGCCCGCCATGTACGAAACAGCTGAAACAGAGAAAGCGCCAGCAGAGGCGTCGACCACAGATAGGGCATCAGCTTCGCGCTGCTGTCCATGCCTTCCATCTCTTCAAGGCCGCTCGTGAGAAAGACAAACACGGCAGACAGCTCGACAAAAGCCGTCGACACCAGCAGAGAACCCAGCCGGCCCTTTTTGCCGCAGACGACGAAAAACAGCGCGGATACCGCGAGAACCGCCGCACAGACGCCGACGATCACGCCCAGGCCGCGAGGATTGTTCAGCGACAGGACAAGTTCCTGCATCGACTGCATATATATCGACACCTCTCTTTTTTGAAAAGCGGCCCCCGTTTCGTGAACCACAAAACAGGAACCGCTTTTTCAACCGTGCCGCCCGTTTACTTGATCATCCCGGCTTCGCGCAGGGCGGTCTTAGCGTTCTCCACGTCGGCTTTGACCTGCGCGGTAAACTGATTGCGTCCCCAGTCGACCACGTCGATGCCGTCGCGTTCAAGATATTCTTTCCATTCCGGATCGGCGGCAACTTTTTTGTTCAACGCTTCCCACCACGCATAGGCTTCTTCGGGAGCGCCCTTTTTAATGGCGAAACCGCGCCACATGATCTCATTGTCCAGACCTTCATAGCCCAGTTCCTTGAACGTCGGCGCGTCGGGGAACTGCGGCAGGCGCTCGGCTCGGCACAAAGCGAGGATCTTGTAGCCGGGACGGCCGGCCATATCGGCGGGATTGCCCACGTAGGCCACGCTCTGGCCGCTCAGCGTTCCCATCATGGCCTCGGGGCCGCTCTTGTAGGGAACCCACTTGGCCTTCATGCCGACGATGCGCCAAACTTTGGTCGCCAGCACATGATCGTTGCCGCCGGGGGCGGGACCGCTCCATAGCTGGGCGCCGTTTTTGGCCCTGGCGTCGGCGACGACTTTCTCGAACGTGTCCAAATCGCCTTCCGCGGCGCCGATGACGCACTCGGGATCGCGCATCAGCATCGCGACCCATTCCATGCTCCAGATCATCTCGTCCTCGTTTTTCTTGGAGGACAGGACCTTGTTGACGACGGCGGTCGTAGGGGCGAAAACCGTATAACCGTCCGCCGGCTGCTGAAGCACGTGCCCCAGCCCCACCAGCCCGCCGGCGCCGGTCACGTTTTCGACCACAAAGGTCGCGTCGGTGTACTTGGCGGCGACAGAGATGAACTTGCGGCTGGTCACGTCCATCAGTCCGCCCGGGGCCACGTAATTCACAATGTGGATAGGGCGCTCGGGATAGACTGCGCAGGCAGCCGAAGCAAACATCGCCGCACACAGAACGAAAGCGCATGACATTGCCTTACGGAATCTCACGAAACAACACCCTCCTTCATCAGTTGCCTCTCTGTCCCCAAGACCATTTCCAGAGAACGGAGGCCGCTTAAGCTTTAAAAAGCTGAAACAACAAACCATGCCGCAGGCTGCGGTCGCTGACCGTCATTTCCCTGGCGCCGGTCAGTTCGAGAACGGCCTTGACGATGCAGGCGCCGGCCAAGATCACGTCCGCCCGCTTGGGCTGAAGGCCAACGATCTCGCGGCGCTGCTCCAGCGTCTTGGCCGCATAATCCGCAATCTGAGCCTTCACGTCGTCGAGACTCAGCGTGGATCCATGAATCACATCGGGATCATATTGAGGCATTTTATGCTTCACCGAAGCCATGCTGGTGACCGTGCCGCCCATGCCGACCAGAAACGCGACGGGGCCGGTAACGCCGCCGTCGGCCAGTTCCTTTTTGATGGCCGCCTGCGCCTCCGCCAGCCTGTTCGCGGCGACGGGCACTGCCGCGAGGTACTGCTCGGTAAAGCGGACGGCCCCCACGTTGAGACTGAACTTTCTCACAATCTTGCCGGCTTTGCCAAAAACAAACTCCGTGCTGCCGCCGCCGGTATCCATCGTCATCAGATCGGCCTCAGCGGCCCCTTCGATGCCCGACATCACCGCCACATAGGAAAGCTGCGCTTCTTCCTCGCCGGAAAGCACGCGCAGTTCCACGCCGCAGAGTTCTTTGACGCGGGCGATGAAATCCGCGGCGTTCCCTGCAACGCGCAAAGCCATCGTCCCCACGGCGACGATCTCGTCGGCCCCCGCCGCTTTCGCCTCGCCTACAAAATTCGCCACGGAACGGGCGTTGCGCTCCAACGCCTCCGCGCCGATGCGCCCAGCGTCTTTCAGACCTTCGCCAAGACGGGCAATATCATTGACGTCCTTGATGACTTTGTAACCGCCGGCCCCGGAGCCTTCCGCCAGACAGAACTTGATCGAGTTGGTGCCGATGTCGATGATCGCTTTTCTTGAAAGCATCTTATTTGATCCCCACCGACTTCTTCATGGCCTGGATGTAATTCATGTTCTTCACGCCTTTCATGCCGAGCTTCTCCACGACTTTCACGATCAAAGCGGGATCTTCGTGCTCGACGCACATCGTCCGCCACGCCACGCCGTTGAATTCCGCTGCGGCGATCTCGGCCGTGGCGCCGTCGATCTTGTAAATGTCGCGGTTCTTTTTCACCCGCACAAGCTCCAGATCTTCATGAGGCGTGACAAGCTCCCCGATAAGCTGGTCGTGAGTGTACTCGGCACGCTCAAGCTCCGGCAGCTCCACCTTGAGGATTCTGGCCAGCTCGGAAAGTTTGTCCGCGGCGATCGGGAAGCCCGTCTTGAGAACCGGCAGCCATTGCTCCAGGCCGTCGGCATTGACTCTTTGCAGAGACTTGACGTCGATGAGGTCGAAGCGGATCTTGACATTTTCGTCGCTGTTTCTGGAAAGGATGTATTCTTCGTCGGTCCTCTTGTTCGAATCCACCGTCAGGGCCCGCAGCGTTTTTTCGCCGACGCCGAAATCTCCCTTGCCAAAGGTCCGCCACTCCCAGCGCGCCACAATCGCCATACAAAACTCCTCCTTGAAATGAGACGTGTCTCCGCACAACCGGGGAAATTTGCCGACAAGCACTCAGCGTTCCTCTCAAAAGTTATTGAAGACATTTTTTTCAAAATTTATCCCCGAAATAAAATATTGACAGATCATTTCGCTTGCTTTCCGTAATGAGTCATTTTACTCGCCAATGAAGCGATGTCAATACCTTCATAGCTCCCAAAGGCGCGGCAGAAACTCGTGATTGGTCGAAAATCGGCACAGTATAAACCGTTTTGCAAAAAAACGATCCCAATCATAACAGAGGCAGGAACCGAAGATCTTCGGCTCCTGCCTCTGCGCGTCTCATGATTCGTTAAAGTTATTCCGCTTCAAGAGGCTTGGCTTCCGCCAGGCTCTTGTACACGCGATAACGTCTCTTGGCGTCTCGCTCGGCCTTTGCATAGAGCTGCTCGGCCATTTCAGGATTGGTCTTGGCCAGCGAAGTGTAGCGGTTCTCGCTCATCAGGAAATCACGGAACGAAGCCTTGGGCTCCTTGGAATCGAGGACAAAGGGATTCTTCCCCTGTTCTTCAAGCTCGGGATTGTAGTGATACAAATGCCAGTAACCGGCTTCGACCGCCTTCTTCTCCTGCTCTTGACTTTTGCCCATGCCGGCTTTCAGGCCGTGGTTGATGCAGGGCGCGTAGCAGATGATCAGCGACGGACCGTCGTAAGCTTCCGCCTCGCTCAGGATCTTGACCAGCTGGTTCTTGTCGGCGCCCATGGCACACTGAGCCACATAGACGTAACCATAGGTCATGGCGATGCGCCCAAGATCCTTCTTGGCAACTTTCTTGCCCGCCGCGGCAAACTTGGCGACGGCAGAAGTGGGCGTGGATTTGGAAGACTGACCGCCCGTGTTGGAGTACACTTCGGTGTCGAAGACAAGGACGTTGACGTTCTCGCCGCTGGCAAGGACGTGATCCAGACCGCCAAAACCGATGTCATACGCCCAGCCGTCACCGCCGAAGATCCAGATGGATTTCTTGACAAGATAGTCGGCCAGGTCGCCGACGTGAGCCAGTTTGGCGTTCAGTTCTTCGTCGCCGAGATCGCAATCGAGCACTTCGTACACCGCTTCGGCTGCGGCCTTGCTGCCGGCTGCGTCGTTGCGAACGTCGTACCACCCCTGCAGCGCCTTGCGAACCTCTTCGGGCAGCTTGTCGGACGCAAGCAGCGCTTCGACATTGGCCGTCAGATCGTTGCGGCTGTTCTTGACGGACATGGCCATTCCGTAGCCGTACTCGGCGTTGTCCTCGAACAGAGAGTTCGCCCAAGCGGGGCCCTGTCCAAGAGCGTTGGTCGTATAGGGCATGCTGGGAGCGGAAGCGCCCCAAATGGACGAGCAGCCTGTGGCGTTGGCGATCATCATGCGGTCGCCGAAAAGTTGCGTGACCAGCTTGGCGTAGGGCGTTTCACCGCAGCCGGCGCAGGCCCCCGAGAATTCGAAGTAGGGCGTGGCGAACTGGCTGTTCTTCATGTTGTGGGTGTTGACGCGGTCGGACTTGTCACTGACGTGCTCAATACCGAAATGCCAGTTCTCCGCCTGATCCATCTGAGAGGCGAGAGGCTTCATCTCAAGAGCCTTCGCCGGACAGATGTCGGCGCAGTTGCCGCAGCCAAGGCAGTCAAGAGGGCTGACCTGAATGCGGAACTGAAGCCCGGCAAGCTCCTTGGGCGCTTTCACCGGCAGCGTCTCGAAACCGGCCGGCCTGCGAGCGGCTTCATCCTCATCAAGCAGTACGGGGCGAATGGTCGCGTGAGGGCAGACCATCGAGCACTGGTTGCACTGGATGCACTTGTCCTTATTCCACTCGGGAACAAAAACGGCAACGCCGCGCTTCTCGAAAGCGGAAGTGCCGTTGGGGAACCGCCCGTCCTCGATGCCTACAAAGGCGCTGACGGGCAGCTTGTCGCCCTCCTGGGCGTTGATCGGATCGACGATATCCTTGATGAAATCAGGACGCTCCTCGCAGCAACTGGCAGCTTCGGTCTTGGGAGCGTCAACCGCCTCGGCCCAGGCCGCAGGGATATCGATCTTCTTCAGAGCGCCATAGCCCTGATCGACCGCCGCATTGTTCATGTTGATAATATCTTCGCCTTTGCGACCGTAAGACTTCTGGATAGCGTCTTTCATGTACTTGACGGCGTCTTCCATGGGGATGACGTTCGCCAGCTTGAAGAACGCCGACATCATGACCATGTTGGTACGGTTGCCAAGGCCGATCTTCTGGGCGATATCCGTGCCGTCGATCACGTAGAACTGAATGCCGTTTTTGGCCAGATAACGCTTGACCTTGGCCGGGACGTTGGCTTCGAGGGCATCCATGCTGGTCCACTGCGTGTTCAGAAGGAAGACCCCGCCCTTCTTCAAACCGGCGGTCACGTCGTACTGGTGCAGGTATTCCTGTTTATGGCAGGCTACGAAATCGGCGTTTTCAATGAGATAAGTCGACTTGATGGGCTTTTTGCCGAAGCGCAGATGCGACACCGTGATGCCGCCCGACTTCTTGGAATCGTAGGAGAAATAGCCCTGGGCATAGAGGTCGGTGTTGTCGCCGATGATCTTGATGGCGTTCTTGTTGGCGCCGACCGTGCCGTCGGAACCAAGCCCCCAGAACTTGCAGCGGATCGTCCCTTCCGGAGCGGCGTTGATCGTCTCGCCCAAAGGCAGCGAGTGGTAGGTCACGTCGTCGTTGATGCCGACCGTGAAATGATTGACGGGCTTGTAGTTCTTCAGATTGTCGAACACCGCCTTGATCTGCGTCGGCGTCGTGTCCTTGGAACCCAAGCCGTAACGGCCGCCGACGATCAGCGGACGCTCGGCTTCGGCGTATTCCTCGAACAGCGAGCAGACATCCTGATACAGAGGCTCGCCCAGCGCGCCCGGTTCCTTGCAGCGGTCAAGCACGGCGATCTTTTTGACAGTCGCCGGAAGAACCCTGAAGAAATATTTGGGGCTGAAAGGACGATACAGATGGACGATAACCAGACCGACCTTCTCGCCGCGGGCGGTCAGATAATCGACGGTCTCCTCGGCCGCTTGGCAGGCGGAGCCCATGCAGACGACCACCCGTTCCGCCTCGGGATCGCCGTAGTAATTGAACGGATGGTACTCGCGCCCCGTCAGATCGGAGATCTGTTCCATGTACTGCGCGACCGTCTCGGGCAAGTCGTCGTAGAAACGATTGCAGGCTTCGCGCGCCTGGAAGAAGATATCGGGATTCTGCGCGGTCCCCTTGGTGTAAGGGTGCTCGGGATTCATGGCGTCGGCTTTGAATTCGGCAATGGCGTCATAATCGACCAGCTTTGCCAGATCGTCGTAGTCGAGGACTTCGATCTTCTGAACCTCATGAGAGGTGCGGAAACCGTCGAAAAAGTTCAGGAACGGCACGCGCGCCTTAATGGCCGTCAGATGAGAAACTGCGGTCAGATCCATGGTCTCCTGTACGCTGGAAGAAGCCAACATCGCAAATCCCGTACCGCGGCAGGCCATCACGTCGCTATGGTCCCCGAAGATCGAAAGAGCGTGGGTCGCCAGAGCGCGGGCGCTGACGTCGAAAACGGCGGGAAGGCGTTCGCCGGCGATCTTGTACATGTTGGGGACCATCAGCAGCAGCCCCTGAGAGGCTGTAAAAGTCGTCGTCAGGGAACCGGCGCTCAGCGATCCATGAACAGCGCCCGCCGCGCCCGCTTCGGACTGCATTTCCGAAATTTCGACGACCCGGCCAAAAATATTCTTTCTCCCCTGCGCAGCCCATTCGTCACAATCTTCAGCCATCGGCGAAGAAGGCGTAATGGGATAAATCGCGGCAACCTCGGTGAACGCATAACTGACATGCGCGGCAGCCATATTGCCATCCATTGTCTTCCAATGTTTTGCCATTTCGAAACTCCCCCTTGATGATAATTAAGACCTGCTGTATCGATAAAATCGAAAAGGTCTCCCTTTTCCTTCTAACCCCATCTACGCTGAAACCCCTGACTAAAATGCAAACTGCGCGCCACAAGACAAATACACAGGAATCCCCTATTGAAGCAATTAAATTCTATCACGAATGTCATAAAAGTTTGCGATTTATCGCCAAGAAAAACAACGAAAAAAAATAATTGAGTAAAATCTTCACAGTGTATACTGTATTTTCATCTCATTGATGCAGGTTAGTTGTATTCTTGCAGCAGACGAAAAATCATCTCGTCCCGGTGCAAAATGCCCTCTGTAAGCCCTCACAGCGACTCTAAATAGAAAGCATAAACACAGTGAACTCATCACAGTGAACTCAATCTTCAAAGGGCAGAGCAAAAAAAGATCGGCGGAAGGGCTTTTGAAGGGGCCCCTCCGCCGACAGCAACAATATTAAAAACAATATTTTAAAGAAGATAACAGGGAACAGAAGGGAAAAGGGAAACAGGCGC
>NZ_ADFP01000128.1 GCF_000177335.1 Pyramidobacter piscolens W5455 | reverse complement strand
GCGTACTGGGCCTTGTTCTCGGGATCCAGCTCAGCAGCCACTTCGCCGAGCTTCTTCACGATCTGGATCGCGTTTTCGGGCGCCGTCCACACGTGCTCGTCCAGCTCCGGCTCCTCGCCGTCGTGGTGATGATGCCCCACTTCCTTGGCGTCATGATCGTGCCCGTGGTCACAGTCGAGACCATGGTCATGATGAGCATGACCGTGATCATCGTCGCCATCGTGGTCGTGATCGTGCTGCATGCCCTCGACGATCTCCTCTGGAACCGTCTCCACCAAGTCCATCAGCTTCACGACGCGGGGGCTTTTGCCCTTGTCGAAAGAGGCCAGCACCTTGTCGACCCAGGCGTCGGAATCGCCGCCGACGTAAACGAACAGCCCGCAGTTCTGCAGGTCGAGAATGTCTTTTACCGTCGGGTCGAAACTGTGGCTTTCCATGCCCGGGCGCAGCAGCATCTTCACGTTGGCCAGGTCGCCCGTGATCTGACGGACGAAATCGTACTCGGCAAAGTTGGAACAAATGACGCTGAGTTTTTCAGCGTTCGCCGCCGGAGCGGCAAAAGCGGCACCGCAGGCGAAAATCACCGCAGCGCACAGAGCGAAAATTTTTTTCTTCATCTAAGGGATCTCTCCAATTCCATTCAAAAATTCGACTTGCAAACCGACACACGCATGAAAAAACGCGCGCCGTCTAATTGGAGAGCTTGACCTTCAGAGCCACCAGCGTCACATTTTCGCGCCGGAGACTCTTCCTCTGCGCGGAAGCGCAGGCCACACCGACATACCGCGCGGCGTAAAAGTACGCGCCCGCCACGCCGACGGCGAAGCCCGCCAGCGCCTTGACGCACTCCTCCATCTGCGCGCAGATGGGACAGCCGTGCCCGTGGCAGTCGTGAACGGCCTCGATGAACAGATACGCCACCGAACAGAGCACCGAAAGGGCCAGGAAAAGGCAGACTACGAGGTTCAATATTCTTTTTTTCTTCATGCCTGCCTCTCCTCCAGTCCGAAAAAATCGCCGGCCGTACTGCCGCCGGCGGCTCCGGGCATTCGTCCAGCCCTTATTTTTTCATTATACAGAGCGGTATTAGCACTGTCAAACTCGCTTGTTTCACATGATACGGCAGGCCGTCCCGCACGCTCCCTTCGGCACGGCGCCGGCCGATAAAAAACGCGCGGCAAAAGAGCGAAACACGCGGCTCTTCATCGTGCGTCGGATAAATTATAACACCGCGGTCAACTTGCTTTCCGCGAAAACAACAAAAACAAAACGCGAAATGGCGGCGGCTCTCGTCTATAATGGAACGGCGAGGTGACGATCATGCCCTACAATTCCTTCGACGACTATCCAATGAGCTGGCGGCCGAAGCTGGACCGCAGCGAACGCGCGCTCTATCTGACGCTGGCGCGCACGCTCGAGGAGGATATCGCGTCGGGCGCGCTCAAGCCCGGCACGCGTCTGCCGCCGCAGCGCGAACTGGCCGACTTTCTCGACGTCAACGTCAGCACCGTGGCCAAAGCCTTCAAGCTCTGCGAGCTCAAGGGGCTGCTCACCGCCACCGTCGGCAGCGGCACGTTCGTGGCGTACAGCGCGCTCACCGACAAACGGTTTCTCGAACGCGCCGAAGGAGCGCACGTCATCGACATGGGCAGCGTCCAACCGGAGGATTCTGCCAACGCCGCGCTGCTGGAGATGGCCCGCTCGCTCTTCCGCAGCGACGAGGCCGCCGCGCTGTTCAGCTTCCACGCCCAGGGCGAGGACGAGTGGCAGAAGGACGCCGCCGTTACGTTCATGCGCCTGTGCGGACATGAGGCGCACCGCGAGCAGATCCTGTTTGCCAACGGCGCCCAGAACGCGATCTCGGCCATCTTCGCCTCGCTGTTCCGCCGCGGCGAAAAGATCGCCGTGGACGACCACACTTATCCCGGCGTCAAGTCGGCCGCCGCCATGTTCGGCGTCAAACTCGTCCCCGTCAGGAGCGGCGATGAGGGCATGGAACCGGCCGACCTCGAACGTCTTTGCTGCAGCGAAAAGATCCACGGCGTCTACCTGATCTCCGCCTGCCACAACCCCACCACCGCCACGCTCCCGGAAGACCGCCGCCGCGAGATCGCCGCCGTTTTGCGCGCCCACGACGCGCTGCTGATCGAGGACGGCACCAATCAGCTCATGCAGCGCGGCGTGCCCTCCGTGTCGAGCTTCGCGCCGGAGCGCAGCCTCTACATCGCCACGATGTCGAAAGTGATCGCCCCGGGGCTGCGCGCCGCCTGCGTGGCCGTGCCAGCCCCCCGCAAAGAGGCCGTCGCCGGCGCGCTGTACAGCCTCAACGTCGGCGTCGTGCCGATGATGGCCGAACTGGCGGCGCGCGTCATCGCCTCCGGCCAGTTCGAGAACATCATCGCCGCGCACCGACGGCACACCGGCAAGCGCAGCCGCCTCGTGCGCGCAATTTTGCCCGACGCGATCTGCCGCGGCGGCGACGCCGACATCTTCCGCTGGCTGACGCTGCCCGAACGCTTCACGAGCGTCCAGTTCGAACAGGCGGCCCTGGCGCGGGGCGTCCGCGTCGCCGCCGCCGAACGCTTCGCCGTCGGCAAAACGCCGCCCGCCCGCGCCGTGCGCGTCGCTTTCTGCACGCCGCCGCGCGACCAACTCGAAAAAGGGCTGCGCGTTCTCGGCGAACTGATCGCCGATTAATCGCCCAAAGGCAAAAGCGTTCGCCATGCAATTTTATTATTGCATGGCGATTTTTTTTGCTCTATAATACGTTCTGCAACGAAAGACCGTTTCCGCGCCAGCGGCGCGGAAAAAGGGATCCAGCCGCCGACTGTCGTGCGATGAAAATGTTCCACGTGGAACATTTTCATCGCACTGCGGCCGTCAACGCCGGCCATTTTCAAGGAGGCAATGAGAATGAAATTTTTCGGAAAAACCGCCGCCGCGCTCGCGGCGCTTGTGATCGTGCCGCTGGCGGCCCGCGCCGACCTGCGCGTCGCCACCGCCAGCACCTACCCGCCCTACGAGTTCCTCAACGAAAAAGGCGAGCTGGACGGCTTCGACAAAGACCTGATGGAAGAGATCGGCCGCCGCCTCGGCGAAAAGATCGTCTGGCTCGACACGGGCCATTACGACATGGTCATCCCCTCGCTGGTCACCGACCGCGCCGACGTCATCGCCGCCGGCATGAGCGCCACGCCCATCCGCGCCAAACGCGTGCTTTTCTCCACGCCTTACGTGCCCACGATGGCCTCCTTCGTCACCGCGCCCAACGTCGCCGTGAAAAAGCTCGAAGATCTGCGCGGCCTGCGCGGCTGCGTGCCCGTCGGCACCACGCAAGACGTTTTTCTTACGCCGCTGGCGGGGGAACTGGGTTTTCAGATCAAGAACTTCGCCAAGATCGAAGAGTGCCTGTGGGACATCGTCACCGGCCGCAGCGACTTCACCCTCATGGACGTGCCCGTCGCCGACAAGATCCTCGAACTGCCCAGCTTCAAAGGCAAAGCCGTGCGCGGTTACACCTTCCAGCTCACCGGCGCCGGCAAAGCTCTGGCCGTCAACCTCGGCAACACCGCGCTGAAAAACGAACTCGACGGCGCCATCGCCGCCATGGAAGCCGACGGCGCCCTCCCCGCCCTGCGCGAGAAGTGGAAGCTGGGGAAGAAATAAAACCGACAGCCCTTCATCAAACCGCGCCATAAAATCGAGTCTCCCGAACTCTATCTGGTTCGGGAGACTCGATTTTATGGCGCGATGTCTCAATTCAAAACTGGGATCAATCAACAATATTGACAGAACACGAGCATTGTTTATAATATTATTTATTATTAACGCAATGCTGACTCTTCTGTTCGCGTTCTGCTTATTTCTCAATAAAGGAGACGTATCGTCAATGATCATCAATCCCAACGTTGTCACGCTGTCCAACGAAGAACTTGCCGCCATCAAGGCTGCCGAGCCGGCGACAATCGGGCACTTCCGCAATTTCGGTTTTAACAATGCGCCGCTTTTTATCTCCCTTCCGGGCAAAAGTTTTACCGGGCGCGCCGTGACCGTCAAGCTGGCGTCCAATGATTCCACCCTGCTGCACAAAGTCACCGAGATGGTCGGCCCCGGCGACGTGCTTGTGATCGACCGCGCCGGCGACCAGCAGTACGCCGCTCTGGGCGGCGTGGTTTCCTGGGCGCTGCATGTCAGCGGCGTAGAGGGCGTCATCGTCGACGGCGCCGCCACCGACATCGAAGAGATCCGCGAGATGGGACTGGTCGTATTGTACCGCCGCCTGTCAGCCATCACCACGCGCCTGTTCGGCCTTGACGGCGAGATCAACACGACCGTCAGCTGCTGCGGCGTGACGGTCACCCCGGGCGACATCATCGTAGCCGACGAAAACGGTTTCGTGGTGCTTCCCGCCGGCGAGGCCGCGGCTGTTTGCAAGAAAGCCATCGAGATCCAGAACGCTGAGCCCGGCAAAAAGGATCGCATTGCCAAGGGCGAACATATGGCCGACGTGACCCGCGCCGGCGCTCTGATCAAAGAATATTTTGATAAAAACGCAAAATCCAAATAAGGAGAGAGTCATCCACCCATGAGCAAATTTTTAATGTCTGTGCTGCAAATCGACTCGCAGGCCGACAAGAAGGCCAATCTTGACAAGATCGGCCGTTTTATCGACGAAGCGGCGTCTCATGGCGCGCGGTTCGTCGCCATGGCTGAGAATGTTCACTACTGCGGACCCAAAGACGGCGTTTTCGCCAGCGCCGAAACGATTCCCGGCCCGATGAGCGCATTTTTCGCCGCCAAGGCGAAGCAGTACAAGATCTGGCTGCACTGCGGCAGTATCGGCGAGGTCATTCCCGGCGAGAGCAGGCTCTACAACACGACGCTGCTTTACAATCCTCGGGGAGATTTGGCCGCCCGCTACGAGAAGATCCACATGTACGACGTGGAGATCGAGAACGGGCCTTCCACGCGCGAGTCGGACACGAAAAAACCGGGGCACAGGATCGTCGTCGCCGACACCGAGTTCTGCAAAGTGGGGCTGTCGATCTGCTACGACATGCGCTTCCCCGAAATGTACCGCATCATGGCCCTTCAAGGCGCGAAGGTGATGTTCGTGCCAGCCAACTACACGCTGTTCACGGGCAAGGACCACTGGGAATGCATCCTCAAAACCCGCGCCATCGAGAATCAATGCTACGTGGTCGCTCCCGCTCAGATCGGCAAGAAGCCGGCGTTCCAGGCTTACGGCCGTTCCATGATCATCAATCCCTGGGGCGTCACGGTCGCCTGCGCCGAAGACCGCGAAACGATCATCTACGCCGAGATCGACCCCGATTATGTAAATCAGATCCGCGAACAACTGCCCAGCCTCAAAAACCGGCAGCCGGGCGCTTACGTATGGCCGGCTGAGTGATTCCCCGCCGGACGACCTTTCGCTGGTCCTGAACACAGCGAACCGTTCGCTGTGAATTTCGAAAAGGAGAGTATTCTGATGTTGAAACGTATCGCTCTGCTCCTGCTTTGCGTCTGCGCCGCCATGAACGCCGCTCCTTCCGAAGCCGTGACGAAACTTCGCCTCGGCAACAAGATGATCGAGGATCACTACGAGAGCCAGGCTTTGAAGATGATGGCCGAGAACGTAAAAACGCGCACCAACGGCGAAGTGGAGATCCAATGTTACTTCGGCGAAGTTCTCGGCGACAACAAGAAACAGATCGAGAACATGGTCCGCGGCGTACAGGATTTCTACGCCGACGGCTACGGCTACTACGATATGTACTCGCCCCTCGTGCGCGTGTCCTCGCTTCCTTATTTGTTCCGCGACAACGAGCACTATCGCCATTTCCTGCTCAGCGACGTCGAGAAAGAAATTGAGGAGCCTCTGCTCAAGAAAGCGGGCCTTCGCGTCGTCGACAGAAAGCGCAACTGGCTGCGCGGTCCTTTCCGGGTCATCGCCTCGCGCAAACCGATCCGCTCGCTGGAAGACCTTCAGGGGCTGAAATTGCGCATGAACTCAAACCCCACCAGCGTCAAGGCATGGGAAGCCCTTGGCTGCGCCGTCACCGTCATTCCTTATTCCGAGACGTATCTCGCCCTCAAGCAGGGGACAGTGGATGCCGTCACCTGCCCGGTCGTTGACGCCTATTTTCAAAAGTTCTGCGAAATCGCTCCCTACCTGACCGTCACGAACGAATACCCCCAGCAGGTCGCCGTGGTCATGAACGACCGCAAATTCCAGCGTTTGACAGCAGAACAGCAGGAAATCCTTCTCGACGAAATCGACAAAGCCGGCGACTACGTGACCGAACAGGCCAACAAACGCAGCGCCGAGATCATCGAACTCATGAAAAAAGAATACAACGTCGAGATCATCGAAGTCGATCTCGCCCCATGGAGAGCGAAGATGGACGGTTTCCTCGAAGAGCTCGAAAACAGCAATTACATCCCCAAAGGATTCGCCGGGCGTATCCGCGCCATCCAGTGAGTTCGCGTTTCCATCTGCACGATACGGGGCAGAGTACCACTCCTGACACTCTGCTCCGTATTCGGAGGGAACCTTTTGAGAGAGGAAGAGCTCTGTGGCTAAAAAGATCGCAAAAATCATCGACTGGATTCTCGGCCTGAACGGCTGTCTTATGATCGCGACGGCCACGCTCCAGATCGTTTCACGCATAATCGGGCGCCCTGTGGCTTGGACGGTGGAACTGCTGACGTTTTTAGGCTTGTTCTCCATCATTCCCGGCGTCGCCGCGCATTTTCTCAAGAACACTGAGACCCGCGTCGGCATTATCGTGGATCATCTTCCCCGTACGCTGCGGCGTCTTAGCGAATTTGTCATCAACGCCGTCTGCACCGTTTTCGGCTTTATCCTGCTGTACGCCACCTACGACTATACCGGTCTGGTCGGCATGGGGACGCCCGAACAGTTCCTTCCCTTTCCTCCCGAGACCAACCTGCTGCCCGTCTATCTGCTGAGTTTTGCCGTCATTTGGAACGGCCTGTACAACCTGCACCGCATCGCCGTCGATAAAATTGAAGAATCCGGTCCTGCGCCCGAAGGAGGGAAGCGGTAAATGGTATCCGTCGGACTTATTTCAACGCTGATCATGATGTTGTTCCTCAAAGCGCCGGTCATTGTCGCCATGGGCACCTCAGTCGCCGTGGGCTGTTGGCTGGGGGACTTGCCGCTGTATCTGATCGCGCAGGGCGTCATCGACGGTTCCATGTCCTGGAGCCTTCTGTCCATTTTCTTCTTCATGATGGCCGGCAACATCATGGGCGTCTGCGGCGTCGCCGACCAGATCTTCAGCTTCGCCAATGCCTGCGTGGGGCACTGGCCCGGCGGACTGGCCCATGTCAACTGTCTGTGTTCCATGGTCTTCGCCGGCATTTCCGGCGCGGC
The DNA here is from genome assembly GCF_000177335.1 of Pyramidobacter piscolens W5455. Lineage (NCBI taxonomy): Bacteria > Thermotogati > Synergistota > Synergistia > Synergistales > Dethiosulfovibrionaceae > Pyramidobacter > Pyramidobacter piscolens. Next base: position 26,051 of record NZ_ADFP01000128.1, on the reverse strand, counting down.
CGCCGCGGACTGCGCCGCGCTCGGACCGATCGAGATCAAGTCCATGACCGACAAGGGATATGACTTGCGATACAGCACGGGCATCACGCTGGCGTCGTCCATGGTCGGACCGATCATCCCGCCCAGCGTGTTCTTCATCATGTTCGGCGTCGTTACCAACACATCCATCGCCAAACTGTTCATCGCCGGCATTGTTCCCGGCATCGTCATCAGCCTGGCGTTGATGCTTGTCTGCGCGCGCATCTCCATGAAACGGCCCGACATTTTTCCGCGCGGCAGTTACACCCCTATGAAGGAACGCTGGCGCATCTTCAAGAAATCGGTCTGGTCGCTGCTGGCTCCCGTTATTATCGTCATCGGCATGACCTCCGGTTCCGTCAGCCCCACCGAAGCCGGCGTCGTGGCCGTACTTTACTCGCTGCTGCTGGGCGTCATTTACCGCACGCTGAATTGGAACGCGCTGTGGAACGCCGTCAAAGATTCGATGATCATGGCGGCCTCAAGCCTGATCCTGTTCGGTTTCGCCTCCACCATGTCCTACATTCTCACCATGGAGATGCTGCCCGCCAAGTTGGCGACGCTGATCCTCAGCCTGACGCAGAACAAGTACCTCGTGCTTATTCTGATCGATCTGTTGCTTCTGGTTTTGGGATGCTTCATGTCGGCCTCAAGCGCCATGATCTTGCTCACACCCATTCTCCTGCCTCTGATGGAGAAACTCGGCGTCAGCACAATTCAGCTGGGGGTGTTGATGTGCTTCGCTCTCACCATCGGCATCGCCACGCCGCCCGTCGGCATGGGACTGTATATTCTCGCAGACATCACGCATCAGAAGATCGAAGAGGTTTTCGAAGGCTTCATGCCCTTCTTCCCCGCGCTGGTCGTCATGCTCATCGTGCTGACGCTGGTGCCGCAGATTTCCACCTGGTTGCCCAGTTGGCTGATGCCCTAGTTTTGACCATTGAGCGACCGAAAGTTTGTCTTTTTCGTAAAATCCACGTGTTCTCTCCTTTCGCTATTTTTCGTTAAAAAGGCAGAGGTTCTTCGTCCTTCTTAACGAAAAATAGCGTGATACGGTCCAGTTTCTTTGAACAGTTACAAGTGACATTATCACGAAACAACGACAGCAACGATATCACCTCTTGCGGAAAAACAAATCTGTGGTAGAATACTATGATAATGCCATGAGCATTAAGCGACCGCTCCCGGTCGAAAGCGTTCGGCTCACGGGAACGCAGATGTTCCGGGAGGCGGCGCAGCAGTACCGTAACAGGTAACAGAAATATGGAGGTTAGCAACAGAAACATGTCGTACAACGAAAGACTGAGAAAAGCGTCAAAGTATTGCGAGCGCAACGGCAGTTACCGCGTGATCGCCGGCTGCGGCGAGAAGAAGCTTCTGCTCGTCCGCAACGCCACCGGTTACGTCAGAACCGCCCTGCTCGGCGAGTAACATTTCCCCCGCGAGGGGAAAGCTTTACGACTTTTCAACGCCTCGCTCCTTCGGGATCGAGGCGTTTTTTTATGGAGCGGACGAACGTCTTGCCAAAACGGCGTCTCTCGTATAAAAATAAAGCGTCGGGGAGGTGAAAAACATGACGAACAACGACAGTCTGCGCGCCTTGAGCGACCGGCTGCGCAGTTTCTGCGAAGAGCGCGACTGGGACCAGTTCCACAATCCCAAAGACCTGGCCATCGGCATTTCCACAGAGGCCGGCGAGTTGCTGGAGATCTTCCGTTTCATGAGCGCGGAGCAGCAGGCGGCGCTGCTGGCCGGAGACGAAACGCGCGAGCACATCGAGGACGAGCTGGCCGACGTGTTCTTCTTCGTGCTGCGCTTCGCGCAGATGAACGGCGTCGACCTCGGCCGCGCGCTGGAACGCAAAATGGCGAAAAACGCGCGCAAGTACCCGGCGGACCAGTGCCGCGGCGACAACCGCAAACGGTGAAAGCGAGGTGCCCACGTGGAAATACGCGATTTCTGGAAGGCGACGCTGAGGCAGGACGCCGCTTCCATGCGGAAGTTCTTCGCGCCCGGCGCCAGCGTGCGCTGGCACAACACGAACGAGGCGTTCAGCGCCGAAGAGTTCATCGAAGTCAACTGCGAATATCCCGGCGCGTGGGACGGCGAGGTGGAACGGGTCGAGAGGATCGGCGGGCTGATCGTCACGGCGGTCCGCGTTTTCGCCGCGGACCGTGGGGCGTCTTTCCACGTCGTCTCCTTCTTCCATGTGCGGGACGGCAAAATCGTCTCCATCGACGAGTACTGGGGCGACGACGGCGCGCCGCCGCAGTGGCGGCTGGACAAAAAAATCGGCAGAACCATAAAATGATTCTCGTTCCGCCTTGAACTCGCGCGGGGGCCACGAGGATAAAATGCGGCGCGGCCGCCGGTCGGAAAATTTTTCCGGCCGGCGGCCGCGCTTTTTCTTGAATCACGCTTTCGTTTTCGGCATCAGAATCTCGCGCGCGGCTTTGATGAAACGGTCGGTCTCGATGGGGACGCGCAGGCCGAGCGTGAAGTGCCGCTCGTCGATGCAGGGAGGAACGATGATGAAACGCCGCCGCAGCTGGGCAGCCAGCTCGGGAGCTGTGATGTCGTCGCGTTCGAGGCGGCAGAGCACCCAGTTGGCGTCGCTGGGCAGCGGCCGCAGGCCGGAGATGCGGCGCAGGCGCCCGATCAGGCGCGGCATCAGGCGCGTCACCGCGTCCACGGTGCTGGAACGGAACGGCATGATGTGCTCGAGCGCGGGCGCGAGATAATGGGCGAGCGGGCTGAGCGCGGGCGCGAACTGGCGGGCGCGCAGGGCGGCGATCCAATTCTCGCCGCCGACGGCGTAGCAGAGAGGACAGAGGGCGAGGGCCAGCGAATCGGTGAAAGAGCGGATCAGCGCGGCGCGCGGCTCGCGGCGCAGCCCCGACCACAGCGAGTTGGTGATGCTGCCGTAGGTGAAGTCGACGGCCCGTTCGTCGAGGATCAGCCAGCCGCCGCCGGCGAGCCAGCGGTCGAGTTCGGACAGCAGCTCGGCGGGCGGCATGAGGGCGGCGGACGGAAAGGCGGGATTGCCGAGGATGAGCAGGTCGCAGCCGTCCAGCGCTTCGGCCAGCGCGCCGCGGGGAATGCGGTAATTGTGCTTGAGCGGCAGCGCGAATTTTTTCACGTCCAGTCCGCAACGCTTCAGGACGCGCTCGTACGAGCGCGGACACGGCACGGGCAGCAGCGCGCGGCGCGCTTCGCCGGCGCTGGCGGCAAGCAGCGCGATCAGCTCTTCTTCGCGCTGCGAGACGGCGATTTGTCCGCCCTGCACTCCGTGGCGCAGCGCGATGGTCTGGCGCAGCGCGGTAAAGTCGGGATCGACGGGCGCGCCGCACTGGTCGCGAATGGCGGCCGTCAGCGCCGTTTTGATGGCTTCCGGCGTGCCGAGCGGATTGGCCCGCACGCTGAAATCGAGAATTTTGATCACGACGCCGCCTCCTCTGCCGACAGATTTTATTCAGTATACCTCAAAATCCGGCGGATGAAAATCGACGGGACCGGACTGAGCCGCCGCAAAGAAGCGACGTGTTCCGATCAATATGCTTTTGCGCAATAAGCAACAACAAATTGAATTTGTTTCGCTTTACTCAAGGATAAAAATCGCCTATGCTCGTGCCATCCCGGAACGGAGGGGGAATCAAAGTGACTCTTGACGAAAAACCGGCGCAACTGAACAGAACACAGGCGGAGCTTCTTCTCGCGGCAGTGATCGTCGCCCGCTCGGGATCTTTCCTGCTGTCGAAAATCGTCTTGCGCCGCATGACGCCGCTGAATCTGCTGTCGGTACGCTTCGTGATGGCTTTTGCGCTTTTGGCGCCGATCTTTTGGAAAAGAATTTTCTTCGCCGGCTGGAGCGCTGTCCGGCGCGGTCTGCTGCTGGGCGGCATCTTTATCGCCACCATGGCGGCGGAACTGCTGGGGCTGCGCACGTCCGATTCGTCGCGCATTGCCTTTCTGGAAAATTCGGCGTTCGTCTTCGTGCCGTTGTACCAGGCGCTGCTTGAACGCCGCTGGCCCGGCCGGCGCTCCGTCGTTTGCGTGCTGGCGACGCTGACGGGCATCGCCTGCCTGACGCTGCGCGGCGGCCTGTCGGGATTTTCGTCCGGCGACCTGTTCGGCGTGCTCGCAGCCATGCTCTACGCGCTGGCCATTATCGTCACCGAACGTTTCGCCCGCCGTCACGATCCGCTCACGCTCGGGCTCATTCAAGTGGGCGGCATGGCGCTGTTCGCCACGATTGCAGCGTTCTGTTTCGGCTCGCCGCGCCTGCCCTCCGGCGGCGTGGAATGGGGCTCGATCGCCGGGCTGGCCGTGGTCTGTTCGGGCTTTGGCTTCACGCTCCAGCCGATGGCCCAGCGCGGCACCACGGCGGAACGGGCGGGATTCTTCTGCGCGCTGGCCCCCGTCAGCGCGGCCATCCTCGGCTGTCTGTTCCTGCACGAGTCTTTCGGCCTGCAGAGCCTGATCGGCGCGGCGCTGGTCATGACCGGCATCCTGATCCCACACTTCTGGAAGCGATGAATCGCGAAAAATCCGGCATGACGGCATCTTGTGCGACGTCACGGGCGAGGGGAGAACGTCGTAAGAAGCCGTCCCGGTCATTTTTCCGAGGCGGCTTCCTGTTTTTCTCATTCCGTCGCCGATGGCGCCGGTGACGGTTGGAACGACAAAGATGTCAACAAACAACAGCGCATGAAAACTAAAATTTTATTTTCTGTGATACAATGACAAAGAGAACCCTATCTTTACGAAATCGGGAGAAAACATGGAAAACTATCTGCCCTGGATCACGGCGGCCTGCTCGCTGGGAGCGGCGGCCGCCTGCGTCGTCTTGCTCTTCGCCCAGAAACGCGGCCGCATCGCCACGGAAGACCTGCTCATGGAACTGCTCCAGCAGGAACTTTCCGAGCAGAGCGAAGAGGCGCTGCGCCGCAGTTCGGAGATGCGCCGCGAGCTGAACGAGACGCTGCGCGCCAGCTCAATGAGCCTCACCGAGTCGGTGCGCGCCATCGGCGACCTGCAGGCCGACCGCATCGAACGGCTGGAAAAACGCAGCGGCGACCTCAACGCCGCCGTGGACAAACGCCTCGAATCGCTGCGGACCGACCTGCTCGGACTGCGTCGGGAAAACCAGTCACAGCTGGAAAAGATCCGCGCCGGCGTGGAAGAGCGCCTGCAGGAGACCATCGACAAGCGTCTGGGCAGTTCCTTCGCGCTCGTGCAGCGGCAGCTCGAAGCCGTGCAGAAGGGGCTGGGCGAGATGCGCAGCCTGGCCGGCAGCGTCGGCGATCTCAAGCGCGTGCTCACCAACGTCAAGGTGCGCGGTTCCTGGGGCGAAGTGCAGCTGCGCGCCATCCTCGAACAGATCCTTTCGCCCGAGCAGTACGCCGCCAACGTGGCGATCCGCCCCGATTCGCAGGAGCGCGTCGAGTACGCCGTGCGCCTGCCCGGCGGCGGGGACGGCGCGCCGCCCGTGTGGCTGCCGATCGACAGCAAGTTCCCGCTGGAAGATTATCACCGCCTCTGCGACGCCTCGTCCCGCGGCGACGAGCAGTCCGCGGCCGCGGCGCGCGCGGCTTTGCTCAGGGTACTCGAAAGCGAAGCGAAAGACGTCTGCGAAAAGTATATCGCGCCGCCGCACAGCACCGATTTCGCCTTGATCTTCCTGCCCATCGAGGGACTGTACGCCGAAGTGCTGCGCGACCCCGCCGCGGCCGAACGGCTGCAGCGCAAGTACCGCGTCGTCGTCGCCGGCCCCGCCACGCTGGCGGCGCTGCTCAGCAGCCTGCGCATGGGCTTCCGCACGCTGGCGATCCAGCAGCGCAGCGGCGAAGTGTGGGAACTCCTGGCCTCCGTACGCGGCGAGTTCGGCAAATTCGGCGAAGCCCTCGACAAGGCGAGGCGCCAGCTCAACGCCGCCGCCTCGTCCATCGAAGAGACCGGCCGCCGCACCCGCGTCCTGCGCCGCCGCCTCGACGCCGTGGAGCATCTCGCCAACATGACCAATTTTCAGCTCTGCGGCGAAGAAAATGTTGAAGCCTCTGAATCGGAAGATCGTGCTGATTCTTAAGAGCCCCTCTCGAAACCCGGTCCTCTGTCTCGCCAACGGCAAGCGCTCCGGTTCGAATGGGAAAATCCCGTTATCTTGAAGGAAACAACGTTCCGAAAGACTGAAACAGCCCGATAAAAAACTCTCTCCGGACGCCTCGGACGACATGTGGTGTTTCCTGCCAATTCCTGCTGCGGTTATTTTGACACTTCGACATTCCATGATATACTGACTTATATCATGATATTATCTTTTATAAAAATACTGTCATTAAAGATAGATTATGCTTTTCAAGGAGGAAATATGGATGAGCACTCACGAACAGAGTTCCGCGTTGAAAGTTCACAAGCTGACGTTCTGGGAAGCGACGATGATCGTCGTCGGCGCGAATATCGGCTCCGGCATTCTCGGGCTGGCCTATTCGAGCCGTAAGGCCGGCTGGCCGATTCTGTTGCTATGGCTGATTATAGCCGGCATTTTCACGACATTCTCAATGCTGTACGTCGCCGAGACGACATTGCGCACGGAAAAACCTCTACAACTCCCCGGACTGGCTGAGCGTTATGTCGGCAAACTGGGAGCCGTGCTCATCTTTATCTCTGTGGCGGCCAACTCGATCGGTTGCATGATTGCCTACATGACCGGTAGCGGCAATATTCTTGCTAAAATATTCGGCATTCCCAATCAAATGGGCAGTCTGCTGTTTGCTATTCCTGCCGTCATCGTCGTCTGGCTGGGTCTGAAGGCCACCGGAGTCGCCGAAAAAATCATCAGCACTGGCATGATGGTCATGGTCGGCGTGATTATCGTGGCTTCGTTTCTCTCCGACAAGGCGAATGTGAACAGCGCTCTCTACGCCAATTGGACGTACGCCGTGCCTGTATTTAACGTCGCGATTTTCTGTTACATCGCTCAGTATGCTGTGCCCGAAATGGCTCGCGGCTTGCGCCATGATCCTCGGAAACTGCCCAAGGCCATCACCACGGGCATGTTTCTCACCGCCGTGCTGTTGGCTCTTGTGCCTCTGGCTGTCATCTCTCTGACCGGCCCCGAAAAAGTCACGCAGGTCGCCACGATTGCTTGGGGTGAAGCCCTTGGTCAGTGGGCTTTCTTCATCGCCAACATCTTCGCCCTGTGCGCTATGATGACTTCTTACTGGGCCGTCGGCGGCAGCTTCCTGACGAACATCGTCGACATGTTCCATTTCAAATCCGAGACCGATTTCATGACCCGGCTCGTTTCGGTGATCTGCGTCTGCGTGCCTCCCTTTCTGCTGGCCTACAGCGGCATGGTTGGCTTCGTCGACGCAATTTATCTGGCCGGAACATTCGGCGGCGTGATCATGTCCATCCTGCCCGTGATGATGCTGAATAACTCGCGCAAAAGCAGCGACATCGAACCACATTGGAAGTGCGGCTGGTACAGTGCCGGCTGGGTTCAGGCCCTGCTTATCGTCCTCTTCTGCGGTGCGGCTGTCTACGCAATTTTCGACCTCATGGGCATTCTTCCGAGCGCTTGGTAAAGCGGGTGTGCTGAATGCAAGTTTTAGGAAAAGACAAAGTTATTTTCTCTTTTAATCAGGACAACAAAGTTGCGTATTTTGTCGATGACGGCGAAGTTTTCACCGTCGAAACCGACGACTGCTACAGTGGGCAGATCAAAGATTCCAGCGTGTTGCGCCCCGACATCGACATCTCCATCATGGACTGTTCGGTCGGTCCGATTTACGTTAACGGTGCCGAGCCGGACGATGTGCTGTGCGTCGAGATCCTTGGCATTGATTTTGCGCCGCAGGGCGTAATGGTCACGTCGCCGGGACTGGGAGTGCTTGGCGAGAAGACGGAAAAAGCCAATACGAAAATCATTCCGATCAAGGACGGCTATGCCCACTTCAGCAAGGATATCATCCTGCCGCTGACGCCGATGGTGGGCGTGATCGGCGTGGCGCCCCGCAGCGGCGACATTCATTGTGCCGTGCCCGGCGATCATGGTTCCAACATGGACACGAAAGTCATCACCGTCGGTTCCAAAGTTTATCTGCCTGTGGCCGTCAAAGGGGCATTGCTGGCCGTCGGCGACTTGCACGCCTGCATGGGCGACGGAGAACTCAGCGGCACCGGCATCGAAACGGCCGGCAAAATCCTGATGAAAACGACCGTGGTCAAAGGAACGCGCCTCGAACGTCCTATGGTGGAGACAAAAGACGGCATGTACACGATCGCTTCCGCAAAAGAGTTCAAAGATGGCGTGCATACCGCCGTTGAAGACATGGTCAATTATCTGATGAGAAAAACTGGACTGGGATTTCAGGACGCGTACCGCCTTCTCAGCGCCACCTGTGACATTCAGGTCAGCCAGGTAGTCAACGATTTGCACACGTTCCGCGTGCGCGCCCCCAAGGCGCTCCTGAAACTGGGCGGAATCTAGTTTTTCGCCGAACATAAAGGAACTGAAACAGACTTTTTAAGACAACACGCAGCCCGCGGGCGTCTTCGGAGAAAATTCCAGAGCTGCCCGCGGGCTGTGTTTTTCGCGAGATTCTGACGCCGATTCCCAACTTTGCTGCGCTTATACTATTTCTCAATAAAAATGCCGAACTCAGAGGCATTGCGAGGGAGATTCACACAGCGAGCTGCGCAGCATTCGAGACAGTTCTGAGCGACTGAACTCTCTCGCAGCGCCCGGCAAACTATGTTAATGCTTTTTATCAAGAAATAGTATGATACTGATTTTCAATGAAAAGGTATCGTTGAAAATGCTGATGATTATCTCCAACGCCGGCGCACAGTGCGGTCGCTATACGCGGATTTCTCCAGACGGGAATATTGTGCTGAACTTGCTTGCGAAGCAAGGAATCGAAGGCGGGCTCTTCGTCTTGACTGCGCACATGACGATGGCTATGGCGATTATCTCCATCCTTGCGCTCGTTTATTTTAAAGGCCACAAGGCAAAGAAAGGCGGCGCTGTTCGTCTGGAGACGGAAAAGCTCACAAGGAAACAGGTTGTCGCCCTTGTCGTCTTCGTTCTGGTTGTCTTGTGCGTCATCGTCCTCAAAAAGGATTCCGGATTCATGGGCATTGTCGGCGCCGTCGTTTTGATACTGATCGGCGTGATCGACGAAAAATCCGCGTTCAAGACGATTCCCTGGAATATCATCATGATGGTTGCCGGCGTCGGCATGTTGATGAATATTGTCATCATATCGGGCGGAATCGATATTCTGACAGGCGCGATTGCCGCACTGACCTCTCCTGTCACGGCGGGCGGGGTTTCCTGTATGACGGCAAGCGTCATGTCGTGGTTCTCATCGACCCTGGGCGTTGTCGTGCCGACGCTGACGCCGGCAGTCTCCAAGCTGGCCGCAGAAATCGGCGGCAACGTCACGGCCATCGGGCTCCTCAGTTCTATACTGATCGGTTCTTCCAGCGCGTGTTTCAGTCCCGCGTCTTCCGTTGGCGGCGTGATCTTGTCTACCGTTGTCGGAGACGAGAAATCCAAAGGAGTGATCGATGAAAACAAAACATTTGTAGTGTTGTTCATTCCGGTCCATCTGCATGGCGATTATCTTATCTCTCATCTCGATTACGGGGCTCTACAATATTTTTTCGTAACGGGATTCCTGTTTCTTTGGGAATTTTTGCTGCGGCGGTTTTTGTTCCGCGCTGGCGGGGAACCCTTTTCGGTGCTATAATGCTGTCTGCAATGAGCCGTTGGAGTGCCGACGTAAGTCCGGTTGCTTCAGCGGCTCGTTTTATTTTGCGCGGAGCCGCGCTTCGCCCGAAAGGAATGGAATTCGATGCCGAAAACGAAACTGCAGGAACTGATCTTTACGCTGATGATGGTGCCCGTCATGGTGACGTGGATGGTGCTGTACAATCTCTGGCTGTCGCCGCAGGGACTGACAGGAGTGTCGGCGCGGACGGGCGCGACGGTGCTCGAACTCTGCGCTCTCGCGCTGGCAGTGGAGTTTCCGCTGATTTCGCCTGCGGCCCACGCGATCGCTTTTCGGATCGTGCGACGGACAAGCTGCTCTCCGACACTGCTTCCGGTCGTCGTGGCGCTGTGCATGGTCAGTCTGATGTGCCCTTACATGAGCTTTATGGCCATGCTCTTGCAGCGCGGACTGCCGGCCGAATGGGCGTCGGTCTGGGGAGGAATGCTGCGGGTCAATTATCCCATGGCGCTGGCGTGGCAGCTTCTGGTCGCCGGCCCTGCCGTGCGGGCGACGTTCGCTTCTTTGCAGAAGCGCTTCTGGCCCGCGGGCGCTCCGGCCGCATAGCGCGCGTCTCAAGATGCCGCCGGCTTTATCACCGCACAACGACAGCTTTTCGAAAAACTCTTGCGTCGACGCCCAATCTGTGCCAAGATACCCGCCAATCAAACAGCGCAACTTTTATCAAGAGTCAGGGGAGAGAGTCAGCTCGACGATCCTGCACCAACCTGCCCGCACGGGAAAGGTGGTCCGGCTGACAGCGATGAGGGGAAAGCCTCGGAACGGTCTTTTGAAGCCGCCTTGTCGCACGACAGGGCGGCTTTTTCGTCGTCTCGATAAAACGCGCGGGGGAGGAAGAGAGCGATGATTCAACTGAGCGGCATCAAAAAAAGCTATCCGGCCGCCGACGGCGGCGCGGTCGCGGCGCTGGACGGCGTCGATCTGGCCGTCGGCGACGGGGAGATTTACGGCGTCATCGGCTATTCCGGCGCGGGCAAGTCCACACTGGTGCGCTGCGTCAATCTGCTCGAGACGCCCGACGAAGGGCGGCTTGCCGTCGGCGGTTTTGGAACAGTCGAGGCCCGTGGCGGCAGGCTGCTCTTCACGCCCGAAGGAGGGGCCGCGTCCCCCCCGATGAGAGAGACTGACCTGCGCCGGCTGCGCCGCGGCATCGGCATGATCTTTCAGCACTTCAATCTATTGGACCGCAGCACCGTTTTCGAGAACGTGGCCTACCCGCTCAGGTATTGCGGCATGAAAAAGGACGGAATCGAACGCCGCGTGCTGGAACTGCTGGAGTTGGTGGAGCTGCGCGACAAGGCGGACGCTTATCCTTCGCAGCTTTCCGGCGGCCAGAAACAGCGCGTCGCCATTGCCCGCGCGCTGGCAAACAATCCCCCGATCCTCCTCTCCGACGAGGCTACCAGCGCCCTCGATCCCGACGTTACCGAGTCGATCCTGACGCTGCTCAAAAACCTGAACCGCCGCCTGGGCGTCACGATCATCCTCATCACCCACGAGATGGCGGTGATCAAGTCCATTTGCCAAAAGGTGGCGGTCATGGAGAGCGGGCGCGTCGTCGAGGAAGGTCCCGTGTACGACGTTTTCTCGTCGCCGGCGGAAGTCGTCACGCGCCGCTTCGTGGCGGCCACGTCGGGGCTGGGCAGCTTCGGCAAGTTGATCGCCGGCGGCTCGCCGCTGGTGCGGACGGACGAACGGCGGCAGCTCGTCAATCTGGTCTTCACCGGCGACTGCGTGGGCGACGCGCTGATCTCGGAAACGTCGCGGCGGTTCTGCGTCGACCTCAATTTGGTGCTGGCCAACGTGGACCTGCTGCAGGGGCGTCCGCTGGGCTACACGGTCGTGATGGCGCAGGGCGAACCGGAGAACATCGACGCCGCGCTGGCCTATTTGCGCTCGCGCTCCGTCAGGGTGGAGGTGATCGAAAATGCCCGCGTTTCTTAAAAGCTGGGCGCCCAACGTCTGGGCTTATCGCGTCAAGTTCCTGGCCAGCGTCGAAGCGACCGCGCAGATGTTTTTGATCGCCGGCGCGTTCACGCTGCTGTGCGGATTTTTCTTCGGCATCCTGCTGACGGTGACGAGAAAGGGCGGCATCCGTCCGAACGCGGCGCTGTTCCGCGTCGTCGACACTTTCATTAATATCTTCCGTTCGATTCCTTTCGTGATCCTGCTGATCTTCCTGATTCCCTTCACGCGCGCTGGTCGGGACGGCGATCGGCGTGAAGGGGGCCGTCGTGCCGCTGGTTTTCGGCGCCGTCCCCTTCTTCGCGCGGCAGGTGGAGACGGTGCTGGTCGGCGTGGACCCCGGCAAGATCGAGGCGGCGCGCAGCATGGGCAGCGGCACGGCGGGCATCGTCTTCCGCGTCTGCCTGCCCGAGGCCGTGCCCGAGCTGATCCGCGTCGTCACGATCACGGCCATCAGCCTGATCGGCCTCACCTCCATGGCCGGAGCGGTGGGCGCGGGCGGCATCGGCGGCTTTGCCATCAACTACGGGCAGAACCTCCATCATCAGGATATCGTCAACGTCTGCGTAGCGGCGCTGCTCGTCGCCGTTTCGCTTCTTCAGGCGCTGGGCAGCATGATGGCGCGGCGAACCACCAACCGGCGGCTTTTCCGTCCCGGGCTTCGTGTCAGAAGGTAACAGCGGCGGATTTTCCGCCGATACAAGATGTTTTTAATTTATTTACGGAGGAATTTATCATGAAGAAATCGCTGAAAGTTTTCGCCTGCACCGCGGCCGCGGTTTTGGCCGCTTCGTCCGCCCCCGCCGCCGTGCGGATCGGCATCCCCGACGACGCCACCAACGGCGCTCGCGCCATCAAATTGCTGGAGACGGCCGGGCTGATCACCGTCGACCCCGCGGCCGGATTTTCCCCCGAGCTCAAAGACGTGACCGGTTCCGTATATGACGTGGAAATCGTGCCCACCATGGCCAACACGCTGCCCTCCACGCTCGACGATTTCGGCGCCAGCGCCATCAACGGCACCTACGCGATCCCCGTGGGGCTTGTGCCTTCGCGCGACGCGCTGATCATCGAACGACAGGGAGAGGACGGCGAAAATCCTTTCGTCAACGTGATCGTGGCCCGCTCGGCCGACAAAGGGAACGAGACCTATCGAAAGGTCGTCGACGCCTACCATAGCCAGCTCGTGGCCGAGTACCTGCTGGTCAAGTACAAGGAAGCCTTCTTCCCCGCTTTCGCTTACAACAAGGATTTCACGCCCGCCTCGGATTTTCCCGCGTCCATCGATGACTACCGGTCCGACCGCGCCGGCAAGACCGTCGTCAAAGTCGGCGTATGCGGCTCTTCCAACGGACAGTGGAACGCCGTGCAGAAAATCCTCGACGAGAACGGCGAGAAGATCTTCATCGAGCTGGTCGAATTCGACGCCTACAATCTGCCCAACGAGGCCCTGAACAGCGGCGAGATCGACCTCAACGCCTTCCAGCACAAAGCCTATCTGAACAAGGAAATCTCCTCGCAGGGCTACGCGATCGAAGCCATCGGCGACACGCTGATCGCGCCCCTGTCGCTCTATTCGCGCAAGGCGAAGACCCTCGACGAGCTCAAGGCGCTGGCCGGCAAAAAGTGACCCCCCACGCGAAAAATTTCGCCAAGCCTCTCGCCGCCGCGCGCTGGAAGACAAACGCAGCCACAAAAAAACCTTTCGGACGGAACGTTCCGTCCGAAAGGTTTTTTGTCTTCGACGCGCGTTTTCAACTGACGCGGACTACATCGTATGATACTGGCACTTGCCGCGGGCGATGTCGAAAAGGTCGCGCATATAGCTGCAGAGACGCAGTTTTTTGGGATAGCAGAAATAAAAATGCCGCTCGAAGCCGTGACAGCGCAACGGATAGCATTTGGTCAGCGTCTCCACGCGCGTGTCTCCCTGAATGTAGCCGTAAGGACAGACCATGACGGCGTTGAGCTGGGCGGTGACCAATTTGGCGGCTTCCATGTTGAACAGTTCGAGAAGCACGCGCGGCTCGAACTGGCACAGCTGGGCGAGGTGGTTCTGGATGGTGCGCACGCTGTGCCCCGAGGTGAGGTTGACGAAGTTTTCCTCCCGCGCTTCGCTCAGTTCGATTTCGGTCCCCTGGCCGATGCGGCGGGAAATGGCCGTCTGCTTGGAGGCCATGAGGACGATCTGTTCGTTTTCCAGCAGGCGGTATTCCAAGTCGTTCTGCTTCGACGCGGTGGTGATGAAGGCCACGTCGCAGCCGCCCTTGCTGAGCAGTTCCTCGAGTCGGACGGAGGGCAGCTCCTTCAGCTCGACGGTGACGAGCGGATAGCGGGCGAGAAAAGCGGGCAGGATCTGCGGCAGCAGGGAAATACTGCGCTGCGCCGAAATGCCGATGCGCAGCGTGGCGCGGTGATCGTTTTTCATTTCGGCGATCTCGCTGAGGAAATTCCGCTCGGCCGTCATGATCTCGCGCATGCTTTCGACGTAGCGTTGGCCGGCGTAAGTCAGCGTCAGCCGTTTGGCGCGGCGGTCGAAGATCGGCAGCCCCAGTTCGTCTTCCACGGCTTTGACGGTTTGCGACAGCGAGGGTTGGGAGATGAGGAGTTTTTTTGCGGCCGCGGTGATGCTTCCCTCCTCCAGAATCGTCATGATATAAGAAGCGTGTTTCAGATTCAATCGTGCCGCCTCCTTAAAATGTATACTGTATAAATATCTTTGACCATAATTGTGAACTTATGGGCGCATAAAACTTTTAGTATTGGCATTTTCCCCCAAAAAGTTGAATAATAAAACCAGCTTCATCAACTCAATCTCGTATATAGAGGAGGAATTGCAAGTGAAAAAGTTCGTGTACGCGCTGTTGGCCATGTCTCTGCTCGGCGTCGCGGCCGTTTCCGCGGGGGCCGAAGAGTGGAAGTTCACCCGCAAGATCGACGTGGTTTGCCCCTGGGGCGTGGGCGGCGGCGCCGACAGCACGATCCGCCCCATGGCCAAGCTGCTCAAGGACATCCTCGGCGTCGAGGTCGAGGTCGTCAACGTTTCCGGCGGTTCGGGCGTTAACGGCGTGGAATACACCTACAAACAGCCCGCCGACGGCTACACCTTCATGCTGGGCACGCAGAGCCTGATCATGCAGGACCTGCAGGGAGCCACCTCGATGAACTTCCGCTCCGAGTTCATTCCCGTCGCCAAACTGGTCCACTCGATCAACATCATCGCCGGCTCCAAGAAAGCCATGGATCAGAAGGGCTATCACAGCTTTTCCGAGATGATCAAGTACGCCAAGGAACATCCGTTCGAGATCAACGTGGGCATGCTCACCGCCACGGGCGCCGACGGCGCTTCGCTGCGCCAGACGTTGGCCGGTCTTGACGTCAACGAGGTGCCCTACTCCGGCGGTTCCGAGATGAACTCCGCGCTGGTGGGCGGCCACATCGACATGATGATCACCGGCACCGACGAGATCGCCGGCCTGATCCAGGCGGGCGACATCGTGCCGCTGTGCGCCATCTGCGAGAAGCGCATGAAGCTCTACCCCGACATGGAATGCACGGGCGAGCTGGGCATCGATTCCTTCATCGGCACGTGGCGCGGCATTTTCGCCAAGGCCGGCACGCCTCAGCCCGCGCTCGACGCGCTGGTCGCCGCCATTGAGAAAGCCGTTCAGACCAAAGAATGGCAGGATTTCCTCGTGGCCGGCGCATACGACGAGCGTCCCGGCTTCGCGGGGCCCAAGGAGTTCGCCGAGCTGTTCGAGAGCGAGTACAAGACCTTCACCGAATATCTGAAAGCCGAAGAAGTTTTGAAGAAAGATTACTACGCCAAGTAGTTCATCCTGCACGCCTCGATCACAAAGAGGGGGGCTTTACCGCTCCCCTTTTTTTCTTTGCGGTCCCAACGTTTATTGTAGCACAAGCTCCCTGAATCCCTGAAAGGTGGTGCGGATCAGTGTTCGAACTGATTCTCAACGTTCTGCTGTGGCTCGGCCTGGCCTATACGTACGCGTTCCACGTGCTGGAGGCGCCCGTTCCCGCCAAGGTCCTGCGCAATCCCTACGCCCTCAAGCCCGACGTGTGGCCAAGCGTCATCATCATTCTGCTTCTGATCTGCGTAGCCATCAACATCATTCGCATTGTCACGAAGAACAGGGGCAAGGCGGAATTTTCGCTGGGCGCCTTTTTCGCCTCCATCGGCGGATTTTTCGCCAGCCGCCTGTTTCTCGGCATCGTCATCGTCGTGGCGGCCTGCTTTGTGCTCGAACCGCTCGGCTTTATGGGCACGTGCTTTCTGATGCTGTTCTTTTACGGCGTGCTGCTGGGCGAACGGAAGATCGCGCGCCTGCTCGTCTTCTCGGCACTGATCACGCTGCTCCTCTACGTGGTCTTCAGCGTCCTGCTGTCGGTCAATCTGCCCCGCGGCACCATCCCTCAGGCGCGCAACTTCGCGCTCTGGCTGGAGTCCCTGGTGTCCCAGGCTCAATCTCTTATCTAGGGGTGAAGCGGAATGTCGACTTTTGCACTGTTACAGAGCGGTTTCAGCGTCCTCATGGAGCCTTATGTGTTCTTCATGGTGGTCATGGCCATCGTGATGGGGACGATTTTCGGCGCCCTGCCCGGCGTCAGCTCCACGATGGCCGTGGCGCTCGGGCTGCCGTTTACGTACAGCATGGAACCCGTGCCGGCCATCGTCTTCCTCGTGGCCATTTACTGCTCGGCCATCACCGGCGGCTCGATCACGGCGATCCTGTTCAAGATCCCCGGCGTGCCCTCCAGCGCGCCGACGACGTTCGACGGCTATCCGATGGCGCAGCGCGGCGAAGCCGGCAAGGCGCTGGGCGTGGCCCTCGGCGCTTCGGCGATCGGCGGCCTGGTCTCGGCGTTCTGCATGTTGCTGCTTTCGCCGCAGCTGACGCAGGCGGCGCTGTCTTTCGGTCCTTCCGATCTGTTCGCGATCACGTTCATGGGGCTGTCGATCCTCGCCTGCCTCGATTCGTCCAACATCCTGCGCACGATCATCTCCGGCCTGATCGGTCTGCTGCTGGCCTGCGTCGGCCAGGACAAGATGTACGCCGTGCAGCGCATGACCTTCGGCTCCAAAGAGCTGCTGGCCGGTCTGGAAATGATCCCCGTGCTGATCGGCATTTTCGCCGTCACCGAAGTGCTCAAGCAGACGCGCAAAAGCGATCGGCTCGACGCCAAGCAGGGCGTCGGCGGCGGTCATGTGGACACGAAGATGCCCTCGCTGGCCGAGTGGCTCAAGATCAAGTGGGTCGTGCTTCGCTGTTCCATCATCGGCACGATCATCGGCATTCTTCCCGGCGCCGGCGCGACGATCGCCTCGTTCCTGTGCTACTCCACGGAAACGAAGCTCTCCAAGCATCCCGAGAAGTTCGGCACCGGCATCATTGACGGCATCGCCGCATCCGAATCGGCCAACAACGCCGCCACCGGCGGCGCCATGGTGCCCCTGCTCTCGCTCGGCATCCCCGGCGGCAACGCCGCGGCCGTGATGATGAGCGCGCTGGTGCTCAAGGGCGTGCAGCTCGGGCCGCTGCTGCTCACCAACCAGCCCCAGTACCTGAGCGCCACGTTCGCCTCCATGCTCGTCACCAATATTCTCATGGTCGTCGTCGCCATGGGCATCGCCAAGGTTTTCGCGAAGATTCTCGCCATCCCCTACAGCTATCTCGGCCCGATCATCGTCATGCTGGCCATCATCGGCTCCTACGCCACCAACATGAGCATCGCCGACGTGAAGATCATGGCCGTCGCCGGCATCGCCGGACTGATCTTCGCCGTCTGCCACTTCAACAGCGCCGCCATGATCCTCGGCCTGGTGCTGGGCGAGATCTGCGAGAGCAATTTCAGCCGCGCCTACACGATCTCGCGCGCCGACCTGGTGGGCATGTTTTCGCGCCCCATCGCCGGCTCCCTGATGGTGCTCAGCGTCGCCCTGCTGGTCTACCCCATCGTCGCCTCCTTCTTCGGGAAAAAGAAACCGTCGGCGCACGCCTGATTTTGTCCGATCAAGCGCGGCGCTTCCCCGGCCGCGCTTTCTCCTTGGAATTATCGTAGAAATCCTGTCAGGAGGTCAAAGCCATGGAACTGAAAACCACCGGCGTGGCCGGCACGCTCGAGTCCAGCGACGTGATGGTCACGCTCGAGCCGGCGCCGTCGGGCATCAGCCTGAACCTTGAAAGCACCGTCGTCAACCAGTACGGGCGCCAGATCAAAGAGACCGTGCTCGCCACGCTGGCGCGCCTCGGCGTGAAAAACGCCGCCGTCACCGTCAACGACCACGGCGCGCTGGACTGCACCATCACGGCGCGCGTCGAGTGCGCCTATTATCGCGGCTGTCAGCGCGACGCCGACGGACCGTATCCCTGGGGAGGCGAGATCAAGTGATCCCCCGCCCGAAACCGGAAAAGTTCCGCCTGCGCCGCACGATGATGTTCATGAACGCGCAGAAGCCCGGGCTGATCAAAGACGCGTACGTCTACGGCGCCGACTCGATCATGCTCGACCTCGAAGACGCGGTCGCCGAGAACCAGAAGGATGCGGCGCGCTTTTCGCTCTACCATGCGCTGAAAAGCATCGATTACGGCGACACGGAAGTGCTCGTGCGCATCAACGGCCTCGACACGCCGCACTGGAAGGAAGACATTCGCGTCGCCGTCGCCGGAGGCGCCGACGGCATCCGCATCGCCAAGACCGAAAGCGCCGCCGACGTGCAAACCGTGGACGCCGCCGTGACCGAAGCCGAGCGCGAGTTCGCCGTCGAAGAAGGGCGCACGCTCCTGATGGCCGCCATCGAAAGCCCCAAGGGCGTGCTCAACGCCTACGAAATCTGCGCCGCTTCGCCCCGCCTGTTCGGCATCGCCCTTTCCGGCGGCGACTACCGCAAGTGCATGCAGGTCAAGCCGGTCCCCGGCGGTATCGAGATGCTCGCCGCCCGCGGCCAGATGCTGATCGCCGCCCGCGCCGCCGGCGTGCAGTGCTTCGACACCGTGTTCACCGACCTCGACGACGAAGCGGGCTTCCGCGCCGAAATGCAGCAGAACAAAGACATGGGCTTCGACGGCAAGTCGCTGATCAACCCCCGCCAGATTCGCATCGTCCACGAGATGCTGGCGCCGACGCCACAGGAAATCGCCGCCGCCGAGGCCATCGTCGCAGCCTATCGCGAAAACGCCGCCAAAGGCGTCGGCGTGTTCACCATCAACGGCAAAATGATCGACATCGCCTTTGTGCCCGGCGCCGAGCGCGTCATCCAGCTCGCCAAGGCCAGCGGCGTTTACGAGGGGGATCTCTAAAATGCTGAACGCAGTCGGCCGGGAAATTCCCGAAGAACTGATCGCTCAGGGCTGGAAACCTTACGCGGGAGCTCACGCCCGCGACGGCCAGTACATAAAAAAACAGGGCCCGCGCACGCGCATCTGCGAAAAGCCGCGGGAAAGCAAAATCGTCGCCTCCATCCGCGAGGCCATCGTGGCGTGCGGACTCAAGGACGGCATGACCGTTTCCTTCCACCACCACTTCCGCGACGGCGACTTTGTCGTCAACATGGTCATGCAGGAGATCGTCGCCCTCGGCCTCAAAGACATCACCATCGCCGCCTCCAGCCTGGGCTCGGCTCACGATCCCGTGGCCCGGTACATCGAAGACGGCGTCGTCACTGGCCTTCAGACCAGCGGCATCCGCGGGCGGATGGGCGAAGTGGTGTCCCGCGGCAGGCTGAAGACGCCCGCGATCCTGCGCAGCCACGGCGGCCGCGTGCGCGCCATCGAGGAGGGCGACGTGCACATCGACGTGGCCTTTATCGGTTCTCCCACGTCCGACGAGTACGGCAACTGCCGCGCCGTCGGCGGCAAAAGCGACTGCGGCGTGCTCTCCTACGCCGTCGTCGATTCGGAATACGCCGACAAGGTCGTCGTCATCACCGACACGCTCGTGCCCTACCCCAACTTTCCCGCTTCGATCCACGGCGTCAACGTGGACTACGTGGTAAAAGTCGACGAGATCGGCGATCCGAAAAAGATCGCCTCCGCCGCCGCGCGCATGACCCAAAATCCCCGCGATCTGATGATGGCCGAGGCCACCGCCAAGGTCATGGCCGCCACGCCGTGGTTCAAAGACGGCTTCAGCTTCCAGACCGGCGCGGGCGGCCCTTCGCTGGCCGTGAACCGTTTCATCGAGCCGCTTATGCGCGAGCGCGGCATCAAAATGAGCTTCGCCATCGGCGGCATCGCCGGCCCCATCTGCGAGCTGCAGCGCAAGGGGCTCGTGGGCTGCGTCGTCGACACGCAAGATTTCGACACCGGGGCCATCGAAGACATCCGCACCAATCCCCGCCATTACGAGATCAGCGCCGGCGAATACGCCAACCCCGCCAACAAGGGCGCCTTCGTCAACAAGCTCGACTTCGTCATCCTCGCCGCGCTGGAGGTCGACGTCGACTTCAACGTCAACGTCATCACCGGTTCCGACGGCGTGCTGCGCGGCGCGCCCGGCGGCCATCCCGACACCGCCGCCGGCGCCAAGTGCACCGTCATCGTCACGCCGCTGACCCGCGGCCGCATGGCCACCGTCTGCGAACGCGTCGTCACCGTCACCACCCCCGGCGAGTGCGTCGACGTCGTCGTCACCGATTACGGCGTCGCCGTCAACCCCAGACGGCAGGACATCGTCGCCTGCCTCGACCGCGCCGGCGTCAAGCACGTCAGCATCGAAGAGCTTCAGGAAAAAGCCTACGCGCTCGTCGGCCGCCCTGATCCGCTGCAGTGGAACGACAAAGTCGTCGCCATCCTCGAAGCCCGCGACGGCACGATCCTCGACGTCGTGCGCGAGATCGAGCCGTACGAAAGATCGTAACGCGCCGCGCTCCCCGCGAGGGCTTGTTCCCGCTTTCGCGGCATAATCGAAGCGGCATTTCGCCAAGTTTGCGTACTTCACCCCCGAGCCCTGAAAACTGGAACTCCCGAAAAAAAATCTCGCCGCCGTCCCTCGCGAAAGAGCGAGGGACGCGGCAGATTTTTTTTCGCCGGGCGCCGGAAAACCTTTCTTCTTCCATTCCTCCATGCCTTCGCGATACCTTTCGCGCGGGCGTCCATTTTTCATCGAGACGATGAATTTAAATAATCTTATACGAAATAATTATCTTATCCCCCCCCCCGAGCCGAAATTAACTTAATAATCAGGTTTATTATAAAGATAAACATGTTACCATGAATTTGTTTTGTTGTTTCTGCAAAATACGTTTTCACCCCACAATTCCGTGGATATTTTTTGAAGTTCCAGAAGGAGGAAATTTTTGATGGGAAAGGGAAACACGCATGGTCCGCACCGCTCCGCTCCCGAGGCGCACGGGACGAAAAGAAATTCGTCGGCCGTCCTGAAAGGCGGCGCGCTGGCGGCCGTGGCGCTCGGCCTGATGCTGCTGCGCCCCGTGCCGGGAACGGCGGCGGAGGCACATTATTACAGTGCCAACTCTACGAAGACGGAAGCCGGCAGCAACTATGCCAATGACGGCGCCAAAGCGGCCGACAGCATCGTCGTCGGTATTTCTTCCACATCGGAAGGCATCAACAGCACCGTCCTCGGGAACAACAACACACTGGCAGGCGTCAAAAATGGAAGGAACAACAGCATCGTCGCCGGTCAGAACGTAGAGGTGGAAGGCGTTCATAATGCCGTATTCGGCACGGATTATAATAATTACGACCATAAGTTGACAAAAGTCTTTGGTGAACAGAATACGGTCATCGGTGTCGGAAACCTGGTCGGCTATACGGCGGAAAAAGATCCGTCCGATTCGACAAAGTGGATCTACACCAAGAACTCCAGCGGCAGCGACCAGAATGTGGCCGTCGGCCTGACCAACACGGTGAACGGCGGGAGCGTCGTGGTAGGCACCAGTTCCGTATCCAATAGTCTGGGAACGTCTGTCGGTCATGGAAATACTATTATCGGTATGGGCGATGGCGGCGGACAGCGAGGTGTCGCTGTGGGGAGCAATCTAACCGTCAAAGGCGAAGAAGCCGTAGCTATCGGCACAGAGGCGAAGGCGAATGCGGACTGGACGATTGCCGTGGGGTCAAAAGCTGATGCCCAGAATGCAATGTCCATGGCCTTGGGGTACGATTCTCAGGCCAGTGTCAAGTACGGCGTGGCACTTGGCGCCTGGAGCGTAGCTGATACCAGTAGCGGCGAATCCGGGTATGACCCGTCTACCGGGAAGAAATCCATAAACGCGGATAAGGCGTGGCAATCCAAATTGGGCGCCCTTTCCATCGGCGACAAGACGAATGGGCTCACCCGCCAGATCACCAATCTCGCTGCCGGTACGAATGACACTGATGCGGTCAATGTGGCACAGCTGAAGGCGGTACAGGCTGCCAGCGTAGAAGCGGCTAAGACTCATTATTACAGCGTCAACGATAGAAATGGACAGTTGAGTTTTGCGCCGAACTATAATAATGATGGAGCGAAAGGAACCGCATCGATCGTTGCCGGACTGGGGTCTTCCATCAACGTGAACAGCGAGCCGCAGGGAGCGACTGCCAGCATTTTCGGCACGATGAACACGATCAACGCAAAAAGCGGTGAGCAGTATGACGGTGTGGCAAACAGCATCGTCGGTACCGTCAATGTTACCGACCATGCGAATGCGTCCCTCATTTTCGGCGCGGGGAACATCATCAAAAATTCCTACGGCGACTTGAAAGACAAAGATGGAAACGATTTCAATCTGATGGAAATTGCCCAAATAGCTCAAACCGGGAATACGGAAGCACTGGCAAAGAAGCTGGGCGAATATGTTTCCTCCAGCGGCGGCGCGGTCCTTGCCATCGGCGGCGGCAACGTCGCCGATTACGCGACGCATTCCAAGCTGGTCGGCATAGGGAATACTTTGACCGGCGAGGACGACAAGGAAAGCAAATTGAACATGATCGACGGTTTCGGAAACACCGGCCAAAATATCAATAACGTCACCGTCATCGGCTCGGGGAATGGGGTAGCAGACACCGACGGCGCCCTGTTGCTGGGCGACTACCGGCAGCTGAACGGCGCGAGCGGCAGTATCGTCCTTGGCTCCGCTGACAAACCGGGTACGGGGGCGGCCGGTTTGTCGGTGACGGACAAGAAGAATGTCGTGGTTCTTGGTTACAACGCCAATTCGACCGTAGAAGGCGGCGTGGCCCTCGGCAGCGGCTCCGTAGCCTCTGTCGACAAGGGCGTCGTCGGCTACGATCCCACCCCTGGGGCAGACCACGCCAACGATACGACCGGCGTATGGAAATCCACCGCCGCAGCCGTTTCCGTCGGCGCGGTGACGATCACGGGAGGAACGCCAGTCACCCGCCAGATCACCGGCGTCGCCGCCGGCATCAACGACACCGACGCCGTCAACGTCGCCCAGCTCAAAGCGGGCAGGACACATTATTATAGTGTGAATGATGCCGGACATCATGTTTCCAATTACAATAAT
Organism: Pyramidobacter piscolens W5455; assembly: GCF_000177335.1. Taxonomy (NCBI): domain Bacteria; kingdom Thermotogati; phylum Synergistota; class Synergistia; order Synergistales; family Dethiosulfovibrionaceae; genus Pyramidobacter; species Pyramidobacter piscolens. The sequence continues at coordinate 2,777 of NZ_ADFP01000128.1, read as the reverse complement.
GACGGAGCCAAAGGCGGTATGGCACTGGCTGCCGGTGCCGGTGCGGCTGCCAATGGTACCGCTTCTGCGGTGACAGGTACATTCTCCCGTGTGGATGGCGACGGTACAAAGGGATTTAAAAGCGGATTCCAGGGGGCAACTGCATCCGTTTACGGTGCGTTCAATACTGTCGGCGCAAAGACCGACGTGCAGTTTGACGGCGTGGCAAACAGTATCGTCGGTGTGGCGAATAAGACGGAAAATACGAATGCGGCACTGATTTTCGGCGCAGGAAATAAGATAACCAACTCTTATCGGCCTTTGGATATGGCGTCAGCTATTCCGCTGGCAAGCGGTTTACAGACTGCCATGGATACAGGAAATACGGATGACATGATTTCGGCTTTAGGAAAGATGGTCAAGACCAGCGGGGGCTCCGTTCTTGCTATCGGCGGTGCCAATACAGCAGATTATGCCCAGCTTTCCAAAGTAGTTGGTGTGGGAAATAAACTCACCGGTGAAGATGGCAAGGAAAGCAAGCTGAACATGATTGATGGGTTCGGCAATACCGGTAATAAAATCAATAATACCACCATTATCGGGTCTGGCAACGAAGCGGAAAATACAGACGGCGCTATTGTCCTTGGCGATAGGAGGAAATTGACCGGAGCAAATCACAGCGTTATCTTAGGATCCGGCGATGCGACGGATCCGACCGGCACAGCGGCTGCGGCCATGGTGACGGATAAGGCGGAAGTCGTTGTCCTGGGCCATAAGGCCAATGCCACCGTGGAAGGCGGCGTGGCGCTGGGCGCAGGTTCTGTTGCCAATCGCGCAGCTTTCACTACAGAAATGAAAGGCGTTTTCAGTAAGTTTGACTTAAACGGCAAAACGGCCGGTGCCGTTTCCGTGGGCACGACGGATAAACTGCGCCAGATCATCAACGTCGGCGACGCCACGGAAGCTACCGACGCGGTCAACCTGCGCCAGCTGCAGGCGGTAAAAGATTCTTTGAATACGACCATAACGGGGAGCAAAGTTCATTTCTTCTCCGCTAAGGGCGGCAGCGGCGAAGAAAACTATAATAATGACGGCGCTACCGGCGACCGCGCACTGGCAGTCGGTGTAGGGGCGAAAGCAAGCGGCTTGAAAGCGGCGGCTCTGACCGGCGGCAACGCTTCGGGAGATTTCTCTTTCGCAGTAGGCAATGGCGCGCAGGCGAAAGGCTGGGGTTCTGTTGCTGTCGGTGCAGAAACTTTGGCTGAAAAGCAGGGAACTGTGGCGATCGGGCACGGTGCGAAAGCGTACAGCCTTGAATCTGTTGCATTAGGCTATAATACACAGGCAGGAGCTCCGGCAGGACAGCCGGGGGCGGGGAATTCAGCGCAGACTGCTATGGGCAGCGGTACGATCGCTACCGGCGGAGCGGCTACCGCGTTCGGCTATGCGTCCGTGGCCAGCGGCGCTCACGCCATTGCCGGCGGCGATCAGGCTAAGGCGACCGGGCAGGACTCCGTGGCGTTAGGAAAAGGCACGGAAGCGTCCGGCACATGGTCGGTAGCGCTTGGCAGTGATACGAAAGCTACTAATTATTGGTCAACTGCTATGGGGGTTGAAACGCTCGCTTCCGGAGAAACTTCCACGGCAATGGGAAATAATACAATCGCCAGCGGATCCGGCTCTACTGCAATGGGGTATGGTACGACAGCAGCAGGCGGCTGGTCTTTGGCAAGCGGCGCCTGGTCACAGGCAAACGATGATTATTCTACCGCCATGGGATATAACAGCAAGGCAAATGCGAAGAACAGTTTCGCCGTCTCCGGCGGCGTCGTCGAACTGAACGCCGCGAACGCCGTTGCGATGGGCAAAAAAGCTACGGCCAAGCTGGCTGACAGCGTCGCCCTCGGTAGCGCTTCGCTGGCCGATACGGCGTTCGGGAAAGACGGTTACCTGAAGGGCAACAATACCGGCGCGGTCTGGATATCGACGCACAATGCGATTTCCGTCGGCAATTTCGCCGGCGGCGTGACCCGTCAGATTACCGGCGTGGCCGCCGGTACCGAAGAGACCGACGCGGTGAACGTGGCCCAGCTCAAGGCCGTGGAAAGCAAGATCGCCGAAACCGGCGCCACGGTGAACAAGGGGCTCACCTTCAAGGCTGATACCGGAGAAGTCACCAAGAAACTCGGCGAGACCCTCCACGTCGCCGGCGACGGCACGAACACCGAAACCAAAGTCGGTGACGGCAAAGTCGTCGTCGCCCTCAAAAACGAACTGAAATTCGGCGTCACGGGGACGACAAACAAACTCACCATCAACAAAGACGACAAAGGAACGATCAACGGCCTGACCAACACCGCCCTCGACACCGGCTGGGGCGAAGGCAGCAGAGCCGGACAGGCCGCCACCGAAGGACAGCTCAAACAGCTCGCGTCGACGTCTGTCAGCGCCCTGCAAAGCTGGGACGCCCAGATCGACGGCGTGAAAGTGAAGACCGTCAGCAAGACCGACAACGTCCTCAACTTCAAGAAAGGCAGCAACATCACGCTGAGCGACGATTCCGGCGCTATCAAAGTAAGCGTCGTCGACGCTCCCGTCTTCGCCGGCAAAGTCACCGCCAAAGGCTTCGACGCGACCGGCCACAAGATCGTCAACGTCGCCAAGGGAGACGTCACTCAGACCAGTACCGACGCGGTCAACGGCTCGCAGCTGTGGGGCGTCTCGTCGAGCGTCGCCACCCACTTCGGCGGCGGCTCCACGATCAACGCCGACGGCACGGTCTCCGCGCCGACCTACAA
>NZ_ADFP01000127.1 GCF_000177335.1 Pyramidobacter piscolens W5455 | reverse complement strand
GTCATAATCTACATTGCGCGCGTTCAAAATAGAGATATAATTCAAAATTAGGGCTATTATAACTCAAGCACGGTGAAATTTGCGCGTCTTCTACCGAGGCGCCGTTCGATGGCGGGAAAGGACGGGTAAGATGAAAATTGTCGAAAGCTCGATGCGCAGGCCAGTCGGGGTGATTATCGGCACTCTGGCGCTGATCGTTTTTGGAATTTACGGCCTGTATCAGATCGGCATCGAACGAATGCCCAACGTCGATATCCCCGTCGTCATGGTGCGCACGACGCTCGAGGGCGCCAGCCCCGCCATTGTCGACAACGACGTGACCGACGTACTGGAAGCGCGCATCAACACGATCGAAGGCATCAAAAACATCTCGTCGAGCAGTTACGAAGGACGTTCCTTCATCATCGTCGAGTTTGTCCTCGAACGCGACATCGACAACGCCGCCGCCGACGTCCGCGGCAAGGCCAGCATGGTGCAGAGCAGTCTTCCCGACGACGCCAAAAGCCCGCAGATCGACAAATTCAACATGGACGACCGTCCCGTCATGTTCATTGCCGTCGAAAGCACCGGTCAAACCAGCAGACGCGACCTTTCCCGGTTCGTCGACAAGGTCGCCCTCGAACGTCTGCAGACGGTCCAGGGCGTCGGCGGCGCCGAAAACGGCGGCTTTCAGGAACGCCAGATCCGCGTCTGGGTCGATCCGGATAAATTGGAATCGCGCAACCTGACGGCCCTTGAAGTGAAGAACGCGATCCAGAGCAAGCATGTCGAGCTTCCCGCCGGACGGGTCGAGACCGGCTCTCAGGAGTACGGAATCCGTCTCAACGGCGAATATGCCAGCGTCGATGAACTGGCCAACCTGCCGATCAAAAACGTCAACGGCGCTATCATCCGCCTTCGCGACATCGCTCGCATCGAAGACGGTTTCGAAGACGTCAGAAACGTCGCTCTCTACAACGGCGAAGATTCCATCCTGATTTTCATTCGCAAACAGCGCGGCGCCAACGAGGTCAATCTCGCCGCAGGCGTGAAAAAACGCCTCGAAGAGCTGAACGCCATCGCTCCGCCGGGCGTGACGCTGAAAGTCGTTCAGGACAACTCCGTCTACATCCTCAACTCCATGCACGGCGTGCGCGACGACATTGTTTGGGGAATCCTGCTGACCTCCCTGATCATGTTCCTGTTTCTGCGCACCTTCAGGGCGACTGTCGTCACGGTCATCACGATCCCCGTCTGCCTTTTGGGGAGCATCATCGTTCTCTGGGGCATGGGACTGACTCTGAACAACATGAGCGCCATGGGGCTTTCTCTGGCCGTCGGCATGGTCGTCGACGCGACCACTGTCGTGATCGAGAACGTGCAGCGCCACCGCGAGATGGGCAAGACGGCCGTGCGGGCGGCGCTCGACGGTACCGGCGAAGTGAGCGCTTCGGTCATTGCCGGCGCCGCGACGACGATCGCCGTGTTCCTGCCCGTCGCGCTGATGCCCGGCATGATCGGGCGTTTCTTCAGCTCCTTCGGCACCACGGTGACGGTGACGATCGCCATCTCGCTGCTCCTTTCGGTGACTCTGACGCCGTTTTTGTGCGCCAATCTGCTGGGGCGCATGAAAAAGCCGGCCCGCTGGCAGAACTGGATGGAGAAACCGTTGATCTGCCTCGAGCGCGGCTACAGCCGCGTCCTGAAAGCGGCTGTCCGTCATCGTCTCGCGACGCTGGCGATCGCCGTCGGCGCTTTCGCCGGGGGCATTTTCATCGCCGGGAAGCTGGGCAGCGAATTTTTCCCCAACGAAGATCAGGGGCGCTTCAATATCAGCATCGAAATGGCGGCCGACGCTTCGATCGAGAGCACGCTCGCCTTCATGAAGGAGCTTTCCGAAACGGTCCAACAGGATCCGCGGGTTCTGTATACTTACGGTAACGCCGGCGGCGGCGCGGGGGCGGCCGTGTACAAGGGAACGTTGCACGTCCATCTTGTCGACCGCAAGCTCAGACCCTCGTCCGGCGCGATCATGCGCGAATGGCGCGAGAAGCTCGCCGCGTACAAGGACGTCGACATCAAGCTCGGCAACTGGGGCGGCAGCGATCTGACGCTGGTCATCCAGGGGCCGACCACGGAAGAGCTGGCCGAGCTCGGCGACGAGATCAAGGCCGACCTGCAGCGCGAGAACCGCGGCCTTACTGATATCGTCACCGACCTGCAGATGAACAAGCCGCGCATCAATCTCGACCTCAACCGCGCCCTGGCGGACGATCTCGGCGTCAACGTGAGGACGCTTTCGTCCGAGCTCGACGCCTGGTTCGGCGGCACGACCGCGGGCACGTTCAACGACGAAGGCTATCGCTACGACATCCGCATCCGCGCCGACGAACCCGGACGCAACACGCCGGACAAAGTTCTCAACACGCTCGTGCGCACGAACAACGGCGAGCTGATCCGCGCCGACGGACTGGTTTCGCCCGTTATGGACATGGCCCCGAACGTCATCAAACGCTACAACCGGCAGCGTTCCATCCAAATCCAGGCCAATACCGAAGGGATCTCCCCCGGCGAAGGCATTCGGATCATGGAAGAGGTCTTCCGCCGCCACGCCCCGCAGAACGGGCTCTTCACGATGACGCCGGCCGGAGATTCGGAAAATATGCGGGAGAGCTTCGGCTATATCCTTACGGGCATCGTTTTCGCCGTCGTGCTCGTGTACATGGTCATGGCCGTGCAGTTCGAATCCTTCCTGCATCCCCTGACGGTGATGTTTTCCCTGCCGCTCATGACCAGCGGCGCGTTCGGCTTCCTCTATCTGATGGGGCTGCGGCTGAGCGTCATGAGCCTGATGGGGATCATCCTCCTGATCGGCATCGTCGTCAACAACGCCATCATGCTCGTCGATTTCGCCAACCAGGAGCGCGCCAAAGGCCTGGACAAGGTTACGGCGATGCTGAACGCCGGGCCGCTGCGCCTGCGGGCCATCTTGATGACGACGGTCTCGACGATGATCGGCACGCTGCCGATCGCCCTTGGCCTCAGCCTTGGCGGCGAAGTTCGCCAGCCCATGTCCGCGGCCGTGATCGGCGGTCTTTTCACCTCCACGCTGCTGACGCTGCTCGTCATTCCCGTCGTGTATCTGTCGATGGACGATTTCGCCGATTTCGTCAAGGGCAAACTCCATCGCGCCAGGGCCGTGCGCCGCGGACGGCAGATGAAAAAAGCGGCGCTTTCCCAGACGAAAGGAGCGTAACATGAAACGGATTGTACGGGCGCTTCTTCTTTCGGGCGTTTTTCTCTGCCCCGCCGGGCTGCGCGCCCAGGACCTCTCGATCGGCGAAGCGATCGCCACGGCCCTGGAACAGAGCCCGACTCTCAACGCCCGGCGGCAGGAGCTCAACAAAGCCAAGGGCGACATCGTGCAGGCCCGGGGGAATTTTCTGCCGCGGTTGAGTCTGACCGGCCAGTACAGCGACAACCGTTCCCCCACTGTCAGCGGCGGTTCGCGGACCGACAGCGTCAGCGGCGGCATCGCGCTGACGCAGAACCTTTACGCCGGCGGCAGACACGCGGCCCAGCGGCGCCAAGCGCAGGCGACGCTGTCGCAGGCGGAACTCGGCGTGCGCGAAGCGGAAGAGGCGCTGGCCGTGAACGTTTACGACGCCTTTTACGGCGTCATCCTCGCGCGCGAGAAAGTGGCCGCGGCGCGGGACGCCGTGGAGACCTCCCGCAAACACCTGCAGGAAGTCCGGCAGATGCTCGGGGTCGGCCTGGCCAATCAACTCGAAGTCATCCGCGCCGAGCAGCAGCTCAGCGCCAACGAGGCGGCGCTGGCTTCCAGCCGCGGCGCGTTCGATGCCGAGCGCATCACGCTGCTCAATCTGATGGGGCTGGCGCCTTCCAGCGCACTGCTTCCCAAGGGGCCTCTCGAACTCGCCGATCCCCGCGGCACGGCGCGGCAGTCCGTCGCGCTGGCTCAAAAGCGGCGCGCCGACGTCGCCATGCTGGAAAAACAGATCGCCATCCAATCGGAACAGATCAAAATCGTCCGCGGCGCCATGAAGCCAAGTTTCGATCTGAGCGCGACCGCCGACTACTCCGATCCATATCGTAACCAGGACGCCGGCGACGACTCATGGAAAGCGACGCTCACCCTCGAGATCCCGCTCTACGACCGCGGGCAGACCCGCGGCGAAGTCATGAAGGCGAAGGCCGTTCAGGAGCAGAACAAACAAGCGCTGCGGCAGAAAGAACTGGACGTCCTCTCGGAGATCGAGCTGGCCTGGGTCGAGATCGGCGACAGCGCCGTGCAAGTCGAAGCGCACCGCAAGTCCTTGGCATTGGCTCGGGAGACGCTGCGCCTCTCCCAGGTCGGTTACCGCGAAGGCGTGACGCCGCAGCTCGATCTTTTGGAAGCCCAATCCAATCTGACGGCGGCGCGCAAAGATTACAGCCAGTCGCTCTTCGACCATCTGATGAAAGTCGTCGCGCTGAAACGCGCCGAGGGAACCTTGATTCCCTGGACGCTGGAGGGGGAAAAACGATGAAGAAACGTTTCTGCCTGATACCGCTGCTGGCGCTGACAACGCCGCTTTTTCGGCCGGCCCCGCTTGCGGCGGCTCCCGCCGCTCCGGCCTATGTGCGGACCAAAGTGTTGCGCGCCGACGCGACGATCCGCGAGGGCTTCACGCAAAACACCTCGCTCGAGGCGCTTCAGCGCGTCGTCCTCTATCCGCGCGTCACCGGCCGGCTGGAAAAACTGACGGTTGTCAAGGGCGCCGTCGTCAAAAAAGGACAGCAGATCGCCATCCTCGCCCACGCCGAACAGGACGCCCAGATCGCCGCGGCCCGGGCCGCCGTCGCCCGCACCCGCGCCGAATGGGCCAACGCGCAGATCGAACTGCAGCGGTACCAGCGTCTGAAAAAGGAAGGTTTCAGCACGCAGCAGCTGCTCGACAGCAAAGACACGGCCTATCGGAGCGCCCGCGCGCAGTACGACGCCGCCAAATCCGATTTGGACCGCCTTACGGTCACCCGCGACGAATACATCATCACCGCCTCGATCGACGGCACCGTGCTGAACGACTACGCCCTCGCTCCCGGCGCCATGCTCTCCCCCAACACGCCCGTGGCGGAGCTGGCCGACCTGAACGTTATCAAGGCGACCTTCCGCGTGCCGGAAAAGCGCTTTTATTCCGTCCGTCCGGGCATGTCCGTGCTTCTCTCTCTCGACGCGCTCCCCAGGGAAGAATTCAGGGCGCAGATCGTTAAAGTCGACGATTACATCGACCCGCAATCCCGCACCGCTTCCGTGGAAGCGCAGCTGGAGAACGCCGCGGCGGGGGACAAACTCCGCCCCGGCATGTTCGGGCGCGCCTTCGTCGTCGAACGGGAGGCCGTCGGCGCGTTCGTCGTGCCGACAAGCGCGCTGCGCCTCGACCGCGCCGCCGCTCCGGAAAACAACGAGCTGGTGCTGCGCGACCATGGCGCGGCGAGAATCGTCAAGGTCAAAACCGGCATCTCGCAGGGAGTCGACGTGCAAATTTTGGAAGGGCTGAAAGACGGAGACGAGGTGATCGTCTTCGGCGGCAACGCCCTCAAAGACGGCGATCCCGTCAGGCTGATGCAATAGAAAAAATTTCTAAATAAATGTTGGGTTGAGGCAAATGATATCCGTTCACCTCAACCCAACATTTATTTTAGAACCAGAATCCCTGTCATACTAATTCTTGATAGAAAGTATTAACATAGTTTCCCGGGCGCTGCGGAGAAGTTCAGTCGATCAGCACTACCTCGACCGCTGCGCGGTCTGCGCAGCTCGCTTTGTGAATCTTCCCCGCAGCGCCTCTGCATCCGGCATTTTAATTGAGAAATAGTATCAGATCAGGACGATCCATTCTCCGCTTCTGTTATTTCCTTGGCGCGCTATTAGATTTCTCTTACTGAGTGACCGAACATAATATTTCACAGCATTGACGTTCATTTCGAGTTGTCTTGCTAACTGGCTCTGCGAAACTGAACTGTTTGCTTTCATGGCATCGATGATTTTGATCTCGGTATCTGATAATGAATGTTTTTCATCAGAACGGGGGGAAAATTGGGTGGATTGGGTAGTTCCGATTACCCATTCACTCCCCGTTTTTCGATAGAGCGTCACCTTGATGCCGTCCCCAAACTCAACAAACTTCGGTTCAGGCAGATTCATTGCCTTGCATTGGGAATACAAACGCGGCAATCCGGTTCCCCATCCCTCAATAATTTTCATGTAATAGAACGCTTCTGCGATGGCTTTATTTCGGCACTTGGATTTTCCCGTAAGAGCATCTTCCACACGCAGTCCGTCATACAGCATCCCCGGGGAATCCACTTCAACGCGGTCATCATAGATGGACACCTGAATGGAAGAAGAATCCAGATAATTACGATGCAGCACAGCGTTCGCAATCATCTCGCGAATGGACTGAATCGGCAGTTCATAATTATCTCTGCGGTAAAGTCCGTCAATTACAGAGCTTCGATTGATATGCTTCAGTACAAACTGATAGGCATCCTCAACCTGATCTTGTATGGCGCCGTCAAATTCTTTCCGGTCGATAAATTCATCTCTGTTTGTCCCTTTAAAGAGCGCACACTGAATCTTTGTATGGCGGTCCTTCGGCTTCGTCAAAAGCGTAAAGGCATGTGTTGGAACCAAATCATGCCCACTCCGAATCAAGATGCCAAAATCTTCTAACTTTTCAATGGTCAGCGGGTGTACCTCCGCCCGCTGTTCTTCCGTTATACATGCAGAGAGCGCCATTTGATACATACGGTCCATCAATTTTTTTGTTGTATCTTCCCGATAGACATCTCCAATTTCCTGCATGGCATCGTAAGAGATTCTCTGTCCTTCCAGTTCAAGCTCCCGCAGCTTTCGTTCATTCGCCGGTCTGCTCGTGCCGTTAACACGAATATAGGATGACTTCTCCTTGCCAATAAAGGTCAGATAATATGGGCGGAAACGCCCAGGAAAAACTTCAATCTCCAAGACAGTCTTGCCGTCAATCGATTGAGGCGAGATTTCCACATTGATCTGCGGCGTGCAGGAATCTGAAATCATATTGGATATGGCGTCTGAAAGTTTGAAGGGATTCTGTTCGCCAAGCCCGATAACCTCTCCCGTCTCATCTGCGATACCGATGATCGTTTTTCCACCGGAGGTATTGGCAAAGGCAATGATGTCCTTTAAAAATTTCTCGCGGCGCTTGGGAATCTTCTCCTTGAATTCGACGTATGCCCCCTTGCCGAAGAATTCTTTCTGCGCGATCATGACTTGTTCATTCCAGCGCGATCCGCCCGTCGGCGCCGTGGCGGAAGCTTTTCCCGTAGAACGCGCGCACGGCTTCGATCAGGTATTCGGCGTCCTTGACGCCGGCGATTTCATAGCAGCTGTGCATGGCCAGCTGCGGCAGGCCGATGTCGACCGTCGGCACCGACAGGTGCGAGCCGCTGATGTTGCCCAGCGTCGAGCCGCCCGGCAGGTCGGCGCGGTTGCTGTAACGCTGCACCGGCACGCCGGCCAGCTCGCACAGCCGCGAGAAGACCGCGCCGGAAAGGCCGTCGGTCGTGTACTTCTGCGCGGCGTTGTACTTGATGACGACGCCGCCGTTCAATACGGGGAACTCGTTGCCGTCGGCGTATTCGGAATGCGCGGGATGGATCGCGTGGGCGTTGTCGGCGGAGATCATGAAGCTGTCGGCGACGGCCGCGCCGCGCTCGTCGGCGCTCATGTCCAGCGCGCCGCAGATGCGGCCGACGGTGTCTTCCAAAAATGTGGAATTGGCGCCCTGGCGGCTGCCGCTGCCCACTTCTTCGTTATTGAAGACGCAGAACAGCGGCGCCGAAGCGGACGGCGCGCTTTCGCTCTCGACAAAACCGGTATAGCAGCAGAACACGCATTCGAGGTCGTCGAGCCGCGGCGAAACGATGAACTCTCCGTTCAGCCCCACCAGCGTGCCGGGCGTGCGCGGATAAAGGAACAGCTCCGTCGAAACCACGTCGTCCGCACCGACGCCCGCGGCCTCGGCGACCAGGCGCCGGAACGCGCCCTCCTCCCCCTGCATGGAAAACAGCGGCAGCATGTCAACGTTGGCTTTGAGCTCGACGCCCTTGTTCATCTCCCGATTCATGTGGATAGCCAGGCTGGGGATGACGAGCAGGTCGCGGTCGATGTCGATCAGTTTGGAGGCAAGTCCCGCACCCTTTTTGACGAAAACGCGTCCGGCCACGGACAGCGGTTTGTCGAGCCACGAGCGCATGATGGCCCCGCCGTAGCCCTCCACGCTGAGACGCACCGTGCTGCCTGCGGAAGGCACTTCGGCGTTCTGGCGCAGCTTGAACGTCGGCGAATCGCTGTGCGAGGCCGTCAGCATGAAGCCGCGCAGCTCGCCCGCGGGGAGCCGAAACGCGATCAGCGACGATTCGCCGCGCGTCGTGAAATATTTGCCGCCGCGCTCGAGCGACCATCTTTCGGACTCGCGAAGCGGCGCGTAGCCCTTTTCCCGCAGTCGGGAAGAAAGATTTTCGATCGCCTGGTAGCACGTGGGACTGCCGTCGAGAAAGTCGATCAGCCGCCGCGAAACGTCGTTTTTCATGAGAATCCCTCCGCTGTCATCGCAAAATTTTTACGGCCGCGCAAGGTCGCCGCCGCACGCATCATAGCACGATCGCCTGGAATTGCCAAATCGCCGCGAAAGGTCAATAAAAAGCAAAAATTTTCCCGAAACCCCTTGACTGACTAATATTGACCATATATAATGCAGCTGTGAAAAAGAACTGCACCCCGAAAGGAGGGTTCTCCATGAACCTCAATAAATTGACGCAAAAATCCCAGGAAGCCCTGTCCGAAGCCCAGAACCTGGCCATCAGCCACGGCCATCAGGAAGTCGACGTCGAGCATCTGACGCTCGCCCTGCTCTCTCAAAAGGACGGACTGATCCCATCGATCCTCGAAAAGCTCGGCGCCAACGCGGCGGCTTTGGGCGCCCGGCTCGATCAGCTTTTGGAGCGCAAGCCGCGGATCACGGGCGGCTACGACAAGGACCGCATCTACCTCTCGCAGAATCTGTCCAAAGTCCTGACCGACGCCGAAAAACGGGCGCAGGCGCTTGGCGACGAATACGTCTCCGTCGAGCACCTGTTCGCGGCCATCCTCGACCTGCCTCAGCATCCCGTCGCCAAATTGCTCGCAGAAAGCGGCGTCGGCGCCGACGCTTTCCTGAAAGCGCTCGAGAGCGTGCGCGGCGGCGCGCGCGTGCAGAGCGCCAACCCGGAAGAGACCTACGAAGCCCTGAAAAAATACGGCGTCGACCTCGTCGAGTACGCTCGGAGCGACAAGCTCGATCCCGTCATCGGCCGCGACGACGAGATCCTGCGCGTGATCCAGATCCTCAGCCGCAAGACCAAGAACAACCCCGTGCTGATCGGCGAACCCGGCGTCGGCAAGACCGCCATCGTCGAAGGGCTGGCGCAGCGCATCCTCAAGGGCGACGTGCCCGAAGACCTGAAAAACCGCACCGTCTTCTCCCTCGACATGGGGTCCCTGATCGCCGGAGCCAAGTACCGCGGCGAATTCGAGGAACGCCTCAAGGCCGTCATCAACGAAGTGAAGCGCAGCGAAGGCCGCGTCATCCTCTTCATCGACGAGATCCACACCATCGTCGGCGCCGGCAGGACCGAAGGTTCGATGGACGCCGGCAACCTGCTCAAGCCGATGCTGGCGCGCGGCGAACTGCACTGCATCGGCGCCACGACCATCGACGAGTACCGCAAGAACATCGAGAAGGACGCCGCGCTCGAGCGCCGCTTCCAGCCAGTGATGGTCGATCCGCCCTCCCAGGAGGACGCCATTTCGATTTTGCGCGGGCTGAAAGACCGCTTCCAGGTCTATCACGGCGTGCGCATCACCGACGGCGCCATCGTCGCCGCCGTCACGCTCTCGGACCGTTACATCAGCGACCGTTTCCTGCCCGACAAGGCCATCGACCTGATCGACGAAGCCTGCGCCATGGTGCGCACGGAGATCAACTCCATGCCTTCGGAACTGGACGGCGTTTCGCGCAAGGTCGTACGTCTGGAGATCGAAGAAGCGGCGCTGAAAAAGGAAAAGGACGACGCCAGCGCCGCCCGGTTGGCCGAACTGCAGAAAGAGCTTTCCGACCTGAAGGACCGTCAGAAAGAGCTGACGGCGCGCTACAATTCCGAAAAGGAAAAGCTGACGGAAGTGCAGCAGCTGCGCCAGAAGATCGAAGCGACCAAACACGACGTCGAAACGGCGGAGCGCCAGTACGACCTGAACAAGGCCGCCGAGCTCCAGCACGGCGTTCTTCCCCAGCTGCAGAAGGAGCTGAAAGAGAAAGAAGCCGCCCTGCGCGGCGCTTCGGGAGACGGCTCGCTGCTGCGCGAGTCGGTCACGGAAAACGAAATTTCGCGCATCGTCAGCGACTGGACGGGAATCCCTGTCACCAAACTGATGGAAGGCGAGCGGGAAAAACTGCTTCACCTCGACGACGAACTCCACAAGGGCGTGATCGGCCAGGACGAGGCTGTTTCGCTGGTCGCCGACGCCATCATGAGGGCGCGGGCCGGCATCAAGGATCCGCGCCGCCCCATCGGTTCCTTCATCTTCCTCGGCCCCACCGGCGTCGGCAAGACCGAACTGGCCAAGACGCTGGCGCGGACGCTTTTCGACAGCGAAGACAACATGATCCGTATCGACATGTCCGAGTACATGGAGAAATACTCCGTCTCCCGCCTGCTCGGCGCGCCGCCCGGATACGTGGGCTACGACGAGGGCGGCCAGCTCACCGAAGCCGTGCGCAGCAAACCGTACAGCGTCATCCTTTTCGACGAGATCGAAAAAGCCCACCCCGACGTGTTCAACGTCATGCTCCAGATCCTCGACGACGGGCGCGTCACCGACAGCCACGGCCGCACCGTCGATTTCAAGAACACCGTCATCATCATGACCAGCAATCTCGGCTCCGAGCTGCTGCTCGAAGGCGTGCGCGACGGGACGATTCCCCCGGACGTCAGAGACGGCGTCATGGATCTGCTGAAAAGCCGCTTCCGCCCCGAATTTCTCAACCGCGTGGACGACATCGTGCTCTTCTCGCCGCTGGACAAGGCGCAGCTTCACAAGATCGTCAAACTGATCCTGAACGACCTCGCCAAACGCCTCGGCGAGCGCCGCATTGCGCTCAACGTCAGCGACGCGGCTCTCGATTTCATCACCGAGCACGGCTACGACCCCGTTTTCGGCGCCCGGCCGCTGAAACGCTACATCAGCCACAACGTCGAAACGCTCGTGGCGCGCTATCTGATCGCCAACTCCGTCGTCGAAGGCGCCACGCTCTCTATCGACGTGCAGGGCGACCGATTGGCGCTTTCCGCGCAGCCGCCCCGGGAATAGCAAAAACAAAAAGGTCACGGCAAAATGCCGTGACCTTTTTTTTTGCGGTGCGAAACGAGCGCCGGAGCGCGGGGCGATACGTTTTTTCCGTATCTGCGCGTCCTGGCTGCGTCTGTGCTAGCGCCGCGAAGCGCGAAGCAGACGCCTCATTTCTTCCATGTTCGCCCTCAATTCCGCCTGCATCGCCTTCAGTTCGGCGATCTCCTGGCTCTGGAGCGCGTTCGTTTCGGCCTGCTGGGCATTCGTCCGTTTCATCGAAGCCACCTGCGCCTGCAATTCGGCGTTCTCCTTTTGCATCACGTAGACGCTGTTCATCGGGCCGGAGCGGTAGCGCGCCGGGATCGACTCCTTGTCTGCCTTCTTGCCGATCTTCCACGTCAGCCCGGCGTTGGCCATCGACTCGCCGTGGTGCGAGACGGATACGCCGGCGTGCACCATGAAGTCTTCTTTCACGTAGTGCGCAAAGCCGAGCGCCAGCGCGTATTCGCCTTTGTACGCTCCGAATCCGGCCATGATCTGGCTGGGTTCGACGGGGTCGTACTGCATCGGTTTCAAAGCACTTAGCGCCGAGCCGAGCGCGCCGGTGGTCTTGATGCTGCGTCTCATCTCGGCCATCTGGTTGTAGACGTTGCCGAAGTTGTTGTAGACGTTGCCGAACTGGCGGTCGACGGCGCTCAAGGCGTCGCCGACGGTGTGGTAGCTGCCGCCGCTCACGTACTTGAATTTGTAGGTGGGAGCGGAGACGGAGCCGTCGGGGTTGACGGAAGCGCCGCCGCCGAGGTGGGTGGCGATGCTGCTTGAGGTTTTCCACAGCTGCGCGCCGTTGACCGCGTCGGTACTGGTCGCGTTCACGGTTCCCGCTTTGACGTTCTCGATCTTGTGGCCGGTCGCGTCGAAGCCTTTGGCGGTGACTTTGCCGGCAAAATTCGGCGCGTCGACGACGGAGATCTTGATGGCGCCGGAATCGTCGCTCAGCGTGATGTTGCTGCCTTTCTTGAAGTTGAGGACGTTGTCGGTCTTGTTGACGGTCTTCACTTTCACGCCGTCGATCTGGGCGTCCCAGCTTTTCAGGGTGTCGGCGGAGATGGCGGCGATCTTGTTGTCCACGGCCTTGAGCTGGTCTTCGGTGGCGGCCTGGCCGGAGGTGATGTGAAGGGGATCCCAGGTCTTATTGGTCAGCCCGTTGACGGTGCCTTGGCCGCCGGTGTTGATGGTGAGTTTGTTGGTCGTCCCCGTAACGTCGAATTTCAGTTCGTTCTTGAGGGCGACGACGACTTTCCCGCCGTCGACTTTGGTCTCGGTGTTCGTGCCGTCGCCGGCAACGTGGACGGCCTGGCCGAGTTTCTTGGTGACGACTCCGCTATCGTCGGCCGAGAGGGCAAAGCCTTTGTCGGTCAGATTGGAACTGGCGTTTTCGATCGCGTTTTTCAGGTCGCCGATGTTGGCTGCGTTCTTCAGCGTAGCGCCGCTGGCGGTGGAGAGGTCTGCGCCGTCCAAACCGCTTTTCACGTTGGCGATCTGCAGGCCGTTCATGTTCACGCCGGTCTTGGTGATCGAGGGGCCGCCGTTGATGGAAAGTCCGCCGGTGTTCAAGGTGACGTCGCCGATGGAGACGCTGCCGGCGTCTGTCAGATTGAGGTTCTGCGCGAGTTTCACTTTCAGTTCGCCGCTGGCGGGATCGGTGATTACGCCGATATTGTCGTCCGCAAGTTTCGAGACGTCCGCTCCGCCGCTGATTTTCAGCGTCTCTCCGAGTTTTCTGCCGACAGGGGTCCCGCCGTCGCCGGCGAATTTCAGACCGGCGTTGACAATGGGATTAGTGATGGCGCCAGTCAGCGCCGTGGTGTCGAGGCTGTACTTCACGCCGTTTGCGGTCATCGCGGATTTGATGTAGGTGCCGTCGCCTTCGAATTTCACGGTCTGCGTACCGTTCTGGTCCGCGGTCACGTCCAGCTGACCGGTGCTGTCGCCGGCAATCTTGAACTTCGCCTGCACGTTGGTGATCGGGGTCGTGGTCGAGCTGTTGTTGATCTGGGTGATCAGTTTGGTCTTGTCGATGCCGTAGGTGACTTTCGTCCCGGAGAGACCGACGGTGACGGTGTCGTCGGCGCCAGCGAATTCCACGGTCGGGGCTGTCGCTCCGCCCAGGGCGACGTTCGATGTCGTGCTCCCGGCTTTCAGGTCGAAGCCGTCCTGCAGCTTTATGATGTTGCTGGTATTGGCTTCCACTGTACTGCCCACAGCTCGCAATTGGCGCAAGTTCACCGCGTCGGTAGGTTCCGTACCGTCGGCGAGGTTGATGATCTGACGCAGCTTGCCGCTGCCGGCTACTGAAACGGCGCCGAGGGTGATATCCTTCAGTTCGACGCCGCTGAAAGGGGCGATTGTGCTCGACATAAAACCACCACGGTCGGCAGTGCTGGAGGAACCGATTGCAACGCTCCTGCCAGCACTCGCAATCGCGCTCGCACCGCCTCCGAGCACTACAGCACCGCGACCGTACGCCTTCGCGCCCTTGCCCAAGGCAACGGACTCGCTGCCGCTCTGCGAGTTGGCGCCGATAGCGACGCCGCTGTTGCCGCTTTGCGATTTAAGGCCAATGGCAACGCCGCTGTCCGTCTCGACCTGTGACTCGGAACCGATGGCGATGGATTCA
>NZ_ADFP01000126.1 GCF_000177335.1 Pyramidobacter piscolens W5455 | reverse complement strand
GCGTGACCGACGGCGGCCAGCAGCACGTCGGCGCCGCGGGCGACGGCGGCGGCGTCGCGGGTCTTGGTGTGGCAGATGGTGACGGTGGCGTTCTGCCCCAGCAGCATCATCGCCAGCGGGCGGCCGACGACGAGGCTGCGCCCGAAAACGACGGCGTTCGCGCCTTTCAGCTCGATCCGATAATGCTTGAGGATCTCCATGCAGGCCGAGGGCGTGCAGGGCGGAAAGCCGATCGGTTTGCCGGAATAGACGCCGGCCTGCGACGCGGCGGTGATGCCGTCCACGTCTTTTTCGGGAGCCAGCGCCGCGCGCACGGCGGCCTCGTCGATGTGCTTCGGCAGCGGCATGAAGATCAGGCAGCCGTGGATCGAGGCGTCGGCGTTGATCCGGGCGATGACTTCCAGCAGTTCGTCCTGCGGGGCTTCGGCGGGCAGCGCGAACTGTTTCACTTCCAGTCCCACGGCCGCGGCGCGCTTCGTCGCCCCGCGCTCGTAAGCCAGGTCGTCGCCGCGTTCGCCCATGCGCACGATGGCGAGGCAGGGCGAAACGCCGCGGTCCTTGAGGCGCTGCACGTCTTCCTTGAGCCATTCGGTGAGGGCGGCGGCCACGGCCTTGCCGTCCAGAATCTGAGCCATACAAATCACATGCCTTTCCTGATTGAAATCGGAGAACAAAAACGGCCACGGAGAAGCGGCGGAGCGGCGAACAGGGCAACGGGGTTTCCGGAACGCTCTGCGAAAAGATTGAAATGATCTCGCAAATGTCCTGCTTCGCTGAAAGGTCGTTCAAAAAACGTCCTCTGCTTTTTTGCGCCTCGCCTGTCTGCCCCCCGTTTCTCCGTGGTTGCCGTTGTTTTTGAAGCAGGCGCGCTAGGCGCGAAGGGATGTCATGACGGTTTCGTAGATTTCGTTCGCGCGGGCGCGGTTGTCGGCCAGCATCTTTTCGGCGCGGGCGTCGATGGCGGCGGCGTTGGCGCGGTCTTTCATGGCCTTGGTGTTGATGAAGACGTTCAGCGCCGCGCCTTCAAGCGCCGCGCGGCACAGAGCGGCCCCCACGCCGGCGTCGCTGACGGCCAGGCGCGAGCCCTTTTCGGCGAAGACGGCCATCAGGCCGATGGCTTCGCAGCACTTCTCCATGATCCGCAGCGGCACGCCGCAGGCTGCCCCCAGCGCCGCTTCCATGACGCGCTCTTTCTCGGCGCGCTGCTCTTCCGTGTCCTTGGGCAGGCCGTAGGCGGCGGCCAGCGGCGCGAAGACTTCGGCGTCCCGTTCCACGAGCGCCAGCAGGTCGGCCTGCAGCGCGTCGCACTTTGCCTGCAAGGCTTTGATCTCCTCCTCGACGGAGGCGTACTTTTTCTTGCCGACGGTGAGGCTGCCCACCATGTTGCCCAGCGCGGTTCCGATCGCGCCGCAGAGCGCCGACGCGCCGCCGCCGCCGGGGACGGGCGCCTTGGTGGCGAGAACGGCGACGAAATCCGCGCAGGATTTTTCGGTCATCTTCATGGGACGAGTTCTCCTTTTTTTTCGCGCAGCCGTTCGAATTTGAAAAAAAACGTATGCGTGAACGGCTGATCTTGACTGGCGCGGCGCGATGATGTTCCACGTGGAACATTTCCGCGCCGGCACGACGCGTTTGAAAAAAGGCGGACTGTTTCACGCAGTCCGCCCGATTTTTTTAGAACAGCCCGGAGATCCTGCCGTCGGAATCGACGTCGATGCGTTCAGCGGCGGGGACCTTGGGCAGTCCAGGCATGGTCATGATCTCGCCCGTCAGCGCCACGATGAAGCCCGCGCCGGCGCTGACCTTGAGGTTGCGCACGGTGACCTCGAAACCGCGGGGCGCGCCCAGCAGCGTGGGATCGTCGGAGAAGCTGTACTGCGTCTTGGCCATGCAGATGGGCAGGTTGCCGAAGCCCAAGTCTTCCAGCTGCTTCATCTGCTTGCGGGCGTTGGCCGTCAGGACCACGCTGTCGCCGCGGTAAATCTTTTTGACGATGGCGTCGAGCTTCTGCTCGATGGTCATGTCAAGGTCGTAAGCGTAGGCGAAGTCGTTGGGCAGCTCGCAGAGACGCACCACTTCCCTGGCCAGCTCCACGCCGCCGTCGCCGCCCTTGCCCCACACTTCCGACAGGGCCACGTTGACGCCCAGCTCGCGGCACTTGTCGGCGATGAGTTTCAGTTCGGCCTCGCTGTCGGTGGGGAAGCGGTTGATCGCCACCACGGCGGGCAGCTTGTAGACCTTGGTGATGTTCTCCACGTGCTGCAGCAGGTTGGGCAGCCCCTTTTCGAGCGCGGGCAGATTTTCGTCGTTCAGTTCGGCCTTGGCGACGCCGCCGTGATGCTTGAGAGCGCGCACCGTGGCGACGACGACGACGGCCGAGGGCTTGAGCCCGGCGAAGCGGCACTTGATGTCGAGGAACTTTTCCGCGCCCAGGTCGGCGCCGAAACCCGCCTCCGTGATCGCGTAATCGCCCATTTTCAGCGCCAGACGCGTGGCCATGACGGAATTGCAGCCGTGCGCGATGTTGGCGAATGGGCCGCCGTGGATGAACGCGGGCGTGTGCTCCAGCGTCTGCACCAGATTGGGCTTGAGCGCTTCCACCAGCAGCGCCGCCATGGCACCCTGGGCGTGCAGGTCGCCGGCCGTGACGGGCTTGCCGCCGCGGCTGTAGGCGACGATGATGCGCGCCAGACGGGATTTGAGATCGTCGATGCCGGAGGCGAGGCAGAAAACGGCCATGACCTCGGAAGCGACGGTGATGTCGAAGCCGTCCTCGCGCGGCACGCCGTTGGCCTTGCCGCCGAGGCCGCAGACGATGCTGCGCAGCTGGCGGTCGTTCATGTCGACGCAGCGCCGCCAGATGATGCGCCGCGTGTCGATGTCGAGAGAATTGCCCTGCTGGATGTGGTTGTCGAGCATGGCGGCCAGCAGGTTGTTGGCCGCGCCGATGGCGTGGAAATCGCCGGTGAAGTGCAGATTGATGTCTTCCATGGGCACGACCTGGGCGTAGCCGCCGCCGGCCGCGCCGCCCTTGACGCCGAAGACGGGCCCGAGCGAAGGCTCGCGCAGCGCCACCATCACGTTCTTGCCGATCTTGCGCAGGCCGTCGGCCAGGCCGACCGTGGTCGTCGTCTTGCCTTCGCCGGCGGGCGTGGGCGTGATGGCCGTGACCAGCACGAGCTTGCCGTCGGGACGCTTGCTGTCTTTGAGGAGATTGACGTAGTCGATCTTGGCCTTGGAGCGGCCGTAGAACTCCAGATACTTCCCGTCGATCCCCGCGCCGCGCGCCACTTCCTCGATCGGAAGCATGGGCGTTGACTGCGCGATCTCGATATCGGACGTGTAGGACATGTGAACCCCAACCCTTCTGAATGAATTTTACGGCCGTCTGATCGTTGCGACGCCGTAATTATGTTTCTTTACCGCTCGTAAAGCTTCAAGCCGAAACGCGGGGCGCTTACAGTATCTTGGCGAGACGCCGGTGGTAAAAGCCGAGCCAGTTTTCTTCGGCGTAACGGCCGCTTGCCTCCGGCTCGTGCGCTTCGATGGCGTCGATGATGGCGTTGTGCTCGCGTACGGACGCCATCTTGTCGGGGCCTCTCTCAAAATACAGATTTTCGCAGCGGTTGGCGTGAAGCGTCAACGTGTATATTATATCAGAGATGTAAGCGTTGTCAGCCATCTCCAAAAGATATCCGTGGAATTGATTGTCGAAGGTGGCAAGTTTCTGATTTTCTCCCGCTTCGATAGCTTTCTGAAAAACGGCGTTCAATTCACGCAGTTTTTGTATGTCGCCGTTTTTCTGCTTCTGGCAGGCGAGCCGCGCCGCGCAGCCTGAAAGCAGCGCCAGCGCTTCGTAGATCGTGAACGTGTTGTTTTCGTCGAGCGGGGAGACGTGCGTCCCCTTCGACGGCTCGACATACACCAGTCCCTGCTCCGACAAACGCTGCAGCGCTTCGCGCACCGGCGTGCGGCTGACGTCGAAATACTCGGCGATTTCCTGATCGCTGATGCGTTCCCCGGGCTTCATGGTGCCGTTGACGATCCAGCTTTGGAGGGTCCTGTAGATTTTCTCTTTGGCGCTCTCGCGTATGAATTTTTGTTTTCTCTGAGGAATAGGCATTGTTTTTTCCCTGGCTGTCGTTGAATTTTGTGCTGTACCGCTCGCCCTGATCCCGCGGCGCGCTTTTTGCCGCTTCGTAGAGGATTTATATACGATATGCAACAGAAACAAGTATAACATTTTTACGGACAAGATACACAAAATACCTTTGTAAAATCACAGGGCAAAAAATAAAAGTTCGTAATGTTTGGGAGAAACGTTTCTTCAAATAAAAACGGCGGGCCGCGGAGCGGAGGCTTTCGGCCTTTTCCATCCGCGGCCCGCCGTTTCGGGCGGAGCGATTAATTCAGTCCCGTCGCGACGTTGAATTCTTCGATGAGTTTGTCGATCTTCGGAGCCATGGTACGGATCTCGCCCCAGTAATTGTCGGCGTCATACCACTGGCTATGCAGTTCTTCGCTGGTTTTGCCCTGCTGCTCGATCCATGTGTAGTACTTCAGGTTATGGACGCGCAGGCGTTCGGGATAGGTGAGCTCCAGCGCATTATCGCTTTTTTGCCCGTGCAGGCGGCTCGCGAAGTCGACTTCGGCGTTAACGGCGCCGTACGCCCCGAATTCCGCTTCGAGTTCCTGCAGGCGCGAGCCGTACATTTCCATCGAGTCGGTAAGAATGGTGAAAACGACGTCGTGCTCGTCCATTTCGTAGTACTTGGCGGCCTTGATCGCGCTCAGCAAATTGGCGACGCCGGAAATGCCCAGCAGATCCAACTGTTCCGTAAGGGCCGCGGGCACTCCCGCGCGGCGGAGGAATTCGCGACCGGCAGGTTCGTTGAACAGGCGGATCAGTGCCATGCAGTCGTTATCGTCGATGGCGGTGACCATGTCCGTGTTGCGCACGTTGTGTACCCAGGGCACGTGTTTGTCGCCGATGCCTTCGATGCGGTGTGCCCCCCAGCCGTTGCGCAGCAAGGTGGGGCATTGCAGCGCTTCGCTGGCGACGATCTTCATGCCGGGCCAGATCTGTTTCAGATAGTCGCCGCTGGCGATCGTCCCGGCGGAGCCGGTCGTGTAAACGGCTGCGGCGACGCGGTCGCCCGGGCGCATGCAGCCTTTCGCCACTTCTTCGAGCGCGCCGCCCGTAACTTCGTAATGCCACAGATAATTGCCGAACTCCTCGAACTGGTTGAAGATCACCACGTCGTCGCGGGTCGAGCGCAGTTCATGGACTTTGTCGTAAATTTCTTTGACGTTGCTCTCCGTGCCGGGCGTGGCGATGATCTCGCCGGCTACGGTGCGGAGCCAGTCGAAGCGTTCCTTGCTCATGCCTTCGGGGAGGATGGCGATGGAGCGGCAGCCGAGCAGCTGAGAGTTGTACGCACCGCCGCGGCAATAGTTGCCCGTCGAAGGCCAGACGGCCCAATCGTGGGTGGGATCGAACTGTCCCGTGACAAGACGGGGTACAAGGCAGCCGAAACTTGCGCCGACTTTGTGGGCGCCGGTGGGGAACCACTTGCCGACGAGTGCGAAGATGCGCGCCTTCACTCCCGTCAGCGAACTGGGGAACTCGATGAAGTTGACGCCGCCGTAGAGCCCGCCGGAAGTTTTAGGCTCGTTCTTCCAGGTGATGCGGAACAGGTTGAGCGGGTTGACGTCCCACAAGCCGGTTTCTTTCAGTCCTTCCTTGACTTTCGCCGGCGTCTCCTTGTCGGGGTTTTTCATCTGGCGGAAAGTGGGGATGAGGATATGCCGCGATTTGGCGCGCTCGATGCCGTTCTTTCGTCTTTCCTTGTCGACGAGCAGGTTGATTTGGTCGTACATTTTGAGTCTCTCCTTAATAAATAAAATTGGGGGGAACGCTGAAGCGTATAAAAATGCCGCGGATGAGTCGTTTGGGCAAAAACGTCGTCAGCCGAGAATTTTTATCAGTTCCTCCATGTTTGGGGCGACTTTTGCAGCCGGCGGAACCGCTTTCTGCGCCGAGGCGACGTCTTTGAGGCCATTGCCTGAAATGATCACGGCGACGCGGTCCGACGCCTTGAGACGTCCTTCGCGAGCGAATTTGACGAAACCGGCGTAGGCCGTCGCTCCCGCGGGCTCGGCGAACACGCCGCTTTTTCGCGGCAGTTCGGCGACGGCGGAAAGGATCTCGGCGTCGCTGACGGCGGTCGTATCCCCATGAGAAGCGCGGATCGCGTGAAGCGCTTTCGCCCAGTTGTGCGGCGCGCCCACGTCGATGCTGTCGGCAATCGTGTGCGAGGGGCCGAATACGATTTTATCGGCGCCCTCCTGAATCGCCCTGTGGATCGGGCAGGCGCCCTCCGCCTGAACGCCGATGATCTGAGGAATACGGTCGATGACGCCGATCTTGTACAGATCGTAAAAACCCTTGTACGTCGAACTGACGATGCAGCCGTCGCCGACGGAGACGAAAACTTTGTCGGGGACGTCCCAGTCGCACTGTTCCGCGATCTCCATCGCGCAGGTCTTTTTGCCTTCGACGAGGAACGGGTTGATCGCGCAGTTGCGGTCGTACCAGCCGTAATGTTCGATGGCCTCGATCGCCAGCCGCACCGCTGCGGCGTAATCTCCCTTGACGAGGAACACCCGCGCGCCGAACACGAGCAGCTGCGTCACTTTGGCGACTGGCGCCGTTTCCGGAACGAAGATCACGCTTTTCAATCCCATGTTGGCGGCGAAACCCGCGAGCGAACTGGCGGCGTTGCCCGTCGACGCGCAGGCGAGAACGTCGCGGTTTCGCTCCGCGGCGAGCGTTACGGCGACGGCGCTGGCGCGGTCTTTGAGCGAAGCCGTGGGATTGCGTCCGTCGTCCTTGATCAGAAGCTGCCCGACGTCGTATTCGGACGCGATCTGGGGCATATCGTAGAGCGGCGTCCAGCCGACCTGAAGCGTGGGGCGGCGCGAATTTTTCCGCATCGGAAGCAGGGCTTCGTAGCGCCAAAGACTGAAACGCGGATCCGCCGCCAGAGAGGTGCGGTCGATCTGTTTTTTCACTTCGTCGTAGTCGTACAGCACGTGCATAGTGCCGTGGATCCCGCAGTCGGGACACGTTTTCAACGTGCTTTCGGCGGGGAATTCGCGCCCGCAGAGGGCGCATTTGAGCGTGTAGAAAGCCATGACGTGCCTCTAGCGAAGAACGGCGCGGACGATGCCCTGATAGCCTTCGCAGGCCTTGCAGAGCTGGTCGATCTCGATGTATTCGTCGACCACGTGGGCCAGCGATTCGAGCGAGCCGCCGAAGCCGACGGTGGGGATCCCCGCCTTGCCGGCGTAATAGCTGCCGTTGGTGCAGAAAGCGTAATGGGAGAATTCCGGATTCAATCCGGCGTTCCTCAGCCCTTCCATCGCCGCCGCGACGAACCAGTTGTCTTCGGGGAACAGCCAACCGGGCGCGTAGCGCGTCGCGGAGATCGTCTCGCCGGTGTAGCACTTTTCCGTGCCGGTAGCCAGATAAACTCTGGCGTCCAGACGGGGATCGAGCTTCTTCTGCGCGTCGACGATGTCCTGAATCTGCTTCAGCACCTCGGCGTCGGTTTCTCCCACGAGCAGACGCCGGTCGTACGTGACGCGGCACTTTTCGGGCACGACGCTGGCGCCGGGATAAGGGGAGGAAATGATGTCGGTCAGTTCGAGAATGCCTTTGCCGAGCACAGGCTGCTCTTTAGGCTTGAAATCGCGCTCGATGGCGGTCAGAAGCGGCGCCATCGTCTTTACGGCGTTAAGGCCGACCTCGGGATTGGACGAGTGGGCGGATTTCCCCAGAGTCTCCAGTACTACTTCGGCGCGGCCGCGCTGGCCGCGCTTCAGATTCAGCGACGAAGCTTCGCCGATGATCACGCAGTCGGGCTTCCAGCGGATCCCCAGTTCCTCGGAAGCGACGCCCTCGAAGCATTCTTCGTGCACGCCGCCGCAGACGATCAGTTCTCCGTTAAGTTCGGCATGATTTTCTTTGAGCAGTCTGGCCGCCATGATTGCGGCGCCCAGATTGCCCTTCATGTCGCTCGTGCCGCGGCCGTACATGCGCCCGCCGACGATCTCGGCCGCGAAAGGATCGTGAGTCCATTTGGAGCGGTCGGCGATGTCGACGTGATCCATGTGGCCTTCGAAGAGCAGCTTTTTGCCGCCTTTGCCGAACACCATGCGCCCCGAAACGTTGCCGTAACGGTCGCGTTCGGTGGAGTCGAAGCCGAAGCGCTTCATCGCGTTTTCGACAAAATCGGCGATTTTGTCCTCGTGCCCGGAAAGACTGGGACAGCGAATCATGCCGCGAACCAGTTCGACCAATTCGTCCTGCCATTTTTCACTCATCGGGAAAAGCCTCCTTGAACGTTTAATGAATGGTTTCGGTTTTTCTGCGTAATTATTGAGTCTGGCTATAAGTTGTTGTCCTTAGTCCATTGCTTGTAAACCTTGAAAAATATAGGCGCGAGCGCAAGCATGGCGATCATGTTGGGGATTCCTTCGATGCCGGTTGAAATGTCGACGATCGTCCAGACCAGATCGACGTCCTGCGTCACGGCGACGAACGGCGGGATCAGCCAGAAAACGTTGAAGATACCCATATTTTTTTCGCCGAAGACATAAACGACGGACGTCTTGTATTCGAAGTAGTAGCCGATCATCGTCGTGAGAGCTGCGAGCATGACGGATATGGAGACGATCCACGCGCCGAATTTTCCGTACAGCGTATCGAATGCGGAGATGGTAAGGGCGATGCCGTTCAAACCGCCGCTCCACACGTCGGGAGCCGAAAGCAGGATAACGAACGCGGTCATCGAACACATCACGATCGTATCGACGAAAACTTCGACGATGCCGTACAGACCCTGCTGGCAGGGGTGCCTGGTGATCGACGTGGCGTGAACCATCGAAGCCGTTCCCAGTCCGGCTTCGTTGGAGAAAACACCTCGCGCCGCGCCGTACCGGACGGCGAGGATCATCGTGCCTCCGGCAAAACCGCCGACGGCGGCATGGGGGTTGAAAGCGTACTTGAAGATCATGCCGACCACTTCGGGCAGTCGCGCGATGTTCGTAAAAATAACCCCGAGCGAAAATACGGTATAGACGACGACAAAGTAAGGCATGATACTTTCGGCGAAACGCCCGATGCGTTTGAAACCGCCGAAGCATACGAGCGCGGTAAGAATGACGGCGCAGACGACGGTGGCCAGGGGCGGGATACCGAAAGTGCTCTTGAGGGCCGAAGCCATCGTGTGAGGCTGGACCCATACGGCGGTGCCGAGGGCCCCGACGATCATCATCACGCCGTAGAACATGGCGAGCGGCTTCCATCTTTTACCCATGCCCTTTTCGATGTAGTACATCGGGCCGCCGTAAAAGGCGCCGCTCTCCGTTTGCTCGCGGAAATGAACGGCCAGAACGACCTCGACGAATTTCGTCATCATGCCGAAAAGGCCCATGATCCACATCCAGAAAACGGCTCCCGGACCGCCGGTCGCGATCGCGGTCGCCACTCCGGCGATATTGCCGTTGCCGATACATCCGGCGAGAGCCGAAGAAACGGCCTGCAGCGGCGTGATCGTGCCTTCGCCTTCGAGCGCGTCCTTTCTGAAGCACTTGCCGAGCGTTTCTTTGAGGACGTAAGGAAGCTTGCGGATTTGAAAGAAGCCCGTCCCCAAACCGAAAATCAGACCGCACAGGAAAATGAGAATCATCATGGGCCAGCCCCAAAGCTCGCCGGCCAGCCAGTTTAAAAATTTCGACATGATCGCTTGCCTCCTTCTTGGCTTGTGATGAAATACGAAAGACGCCGGACTTGTTACGCGCGAATGGAACGCTCCGTCGCTATCGCCTGAAAAAAATCACTCCTTATCGAATCGCAGCACTTTGCCCGCTTTCCCCTTGACGACTTGATTGCCGTCGACAACCAGCCGGCCGCTGACGACGACGTATGGAATTCCGGCGGAGTACTGCATGGGATCGGTATAAGTCGCTTTGTCGGCCACCGTCTCGGGATCGAAAATGGCGATGTCGGCGGCATAGCCTTCCCTGAGTAAACCGCGCTCTTTCAGCTTGAAGATGGAGGCGGGACGGGAGGTCATCTTGCGGATCGCTTCGGGCAGCGTCATCAGTTTGCGCTCGCGCACGTAACGACCGAGAATGCGCGAGAACGAACCGTATACGCGCGGATGCGGACGGGCGCCGAGAATGCCGTCGGTGCAAGGATTTTGGAGACGATGCGCGATGATGGCCTCGACGTGCTCTTCCAGTCCGTAAAAGTCCACCAGGCCGACCGCCAGTTCCTCTTCGAGCAGCAAATCGAACGAGGCGTCGAAGGGATCTTTGCCGCGGATCTGGCCGATCTCGATCATATTCTTGCCGACCAGGTCGGCGTTCTTCGGCGTCTTCACGAACGTCACGAAAATGTTTTCCATGCCGGCGAAATCGACGAAATTGTCCCAGCCGGGGATCCCCTTGGCGATGTCGGCCTTCATGCGCGCGCGGGCGTCCTTGTCGGCGAGACGAGCAAGACATTTTTCCGCGCCTCCGTCGTGGGCCCACGGCGGCAGAATGACGCTGAACGTGGTGCTGCCGGCGGCGTAAGGGTACTGGTCGAACGAAAGCTGGATATCTTTTTCCCCTTCGTCGAGCTTTTTCATGACGGCGTCGAAGAGATGGGCATTCTTCATGCCGCAGACTTTGAAATGCGAGAAATGAATGGGGCAGCCCGACTTGCGGCTGATGCGGAACACTTCGTCCATCGAGTTGAGGATGTCGTCGGCTTCGCTGCGCTGGTGAATGACGAACGGCAAATTGTATTTGGTCAAGACGCTGGTGACCGCGGCGATCTCATCTTCCGTCATATAGTTGCTGGGAGGGTAGATGAGCCCTGTGGAGAGGCCGACCGCGCCCGCGCCGATGCATTTTTCCAGCAGATCCTTCATCATGTCGATCTCGCTGGCCGTGGCGGGGCGGTTCTCAAGACCCATTACGCACATGCGGATATTGCCCGTCGGCGCCAGGTAGGCGAGATTGGGCCCCAGCGGCATCGCGTCGAGGCGTTTCAGATAGTCTTCGGCGGAGCGCCATTTCCAGTCGACCGGGTACTGTCCCTCCAGCCCGGCCATCGTCTTTTCCCATGAAGACAGAAATTCCGGCACGACGGGAGCCAGCGACATCCCGTCCTGACCGATGATGTCCGTCGTGACGCCCTGAGTCGTTTTATTGGCGATTTCGGGTTCGACCAGAGCCACCAGGTCGGAGTGACTGTGCGTGTCGATAAAACCGGGAGCCACCGCCAGCCCCGCGGCGTCGATCGTGCGGCGTGCCTCGGCCTGAACGCTGCCGACGGCGGCAATTTTGCCGTCTTTGACTGCCACGTCGGCGCGAAAGCCTTCCTTGCCGTCGCCGGCATAGCACATGCCGTTTTTGAGCAACAGATCGTACGTCATTGCCTTCCCTCCTCAAAAAATTTAAATCAAGACTCTCTCGAACGTGAGTTAAAGCTTCCGCCGTCCGTTTACCACGCGCCGACGACGTTCGCGCCCAGAAGCAGCTCGGGCAGCCAGCACGACAGGAAAGGGAAATACGTTGTCAGCAGCAGGACGGGGATGGAAACGTAGAACAGGAAAGGCAGCATCGCTTTCGTCAGGTCGGCCGCGGAGATTTCCGACAGACGCGACCCGACGAAGATCGACATGGCGAACGGCGGCGTCATCACACCGATGCCGACGTTGACCACCATGATCGCGCCGAGGTGGACCAGGTTGACTCCCAGTTCCGTCATCAGGGGCAGCACCAGCGGCACGACCAGAATGAGAATGGGAATACCGTCGAGGAACATGCCGAGGAAGAGCAGGAATACGTTGAGCATGAGCAAAATCATGTACTTGCTCGAAAACATCGAAAGCATGGCCGACGCCACCTGCTGAGCCACGCCCTGCCGGGTCAGGTAACGGGTCAGAACCGTGCCGCCAGCCAACAGCAGCGTGGTCATGCCGAACGTTCCGACCGTGCTGGACAAGGCTTTTTTCAGGCGCTTCCAGGTCAGTTCGCGGTAAGCGAACCAGCCGACCAGCAGACAGTAAATGGCCGCGATGCCGCCGGCCTCGTTGGGCGTAAAGATGCCGCCGTAAATGCCGATCAAAATCAGCGCCGGACAGCCCAGCGCCGGCAGGGCTACCCAGCCGGTGCGGCACACCTGTTTGACGGAAGCGATAAAAGTCTTGGGCAGTTCCGGGACTTCAACGCTGGAGGATGTGTATTTGTCGACGTAGAGGTAATTGAGGATGCAGTAGCCGAGAGCCAGCAGCAGACCGGGAAAGACGGTGGAAAGGAACAGCGCGCCGACCGATTGTCCGGCCAGCAGACAGTAGATCATGGCCGGCACGCTGGGCGGAATCAGATATCCCAGGTAGCTGGACGAGCAGAGCAGCGCCGTCGTGTAGACGCGGCTGTAACCGAATTTTTCCAGTTTGGGGACAAGCAGGGGAATCAGCGCAGCGATACAGGGAACCGAAGACCCCGTAAGCGCCCCCATGAACAGCGTGGCGACGATGCCGACGGCCGTCAGGCCGCCCTTGAGGCGCCCGACCAGCGCGTAAGAAAAATTGACGATGCGGTCCGCCAGCCCGGCCTCGCCGATGAGAGCGCCGGAAAAAACGAAAAAGGCAATGGCCATGACCGTCGAGGAGTCGAGCGAATGGAAAAAGGAGTTGGCGATGAAGGTCATCGTGCCGCCGCCGAGAATGACGCCGAGGGCGGTCGCGCCGATGAAAACCCAGCCGATGGGCAGCCCCGCGACGATACCGACGAGGAACGTAACGAGAGTTGTGGAAGTGCCGAGATCGAACATTACTCCTTCACCTCTTTTTCCCAACGGAGTTTTTGCAACTCGAAAATATCCTCGCAGACATGCCAGCCGTAATGAAGAACGCTCAACACGATCATGACGCCCATGGCGTACACGAGCCAGCTCGTGTTGAACCAGCGCACCAGCGTAGCGAACTCGGGATGCTTCCAGGCGCGTTTGACGACGCGCAGCGTGGGGCTCCACATGGCCAGGATCATCGCGACGGTGACGGCGCTCTTCGCCATGTCGAACAGAGCGCGTTTCGCCCGGCTGTCCTTGCACAAGACGTCGGGAAGGATGTCGACGGCGATGTGCGTCTTCACGGCGGCTCCGTAGGAAATCGCCACATAAATAGTGAAAATAAAGATGTACAGCGCCGCGTCGCTGATCCACATGATTTCGAAATGGAGCCAGTAGCGGTTTACCACCTGACAGAACGTGAGGATTATGGCCAGCAGGAGCCCGAGAGAGCCGAGAAAGAATTCGGTTTTCTGCAGGAAAGAAAAGAGTTTTTTCATAATGCACCGCCTTTTCTGTCACAGAGATCTTGCTTCAAAAAAGGGGACGGCTTTCGGGCCGCCCCCTTGTGAGACTGAGTGTTACTTTGCAGCTGCGGCCTTGTCGGCTAATACTTTTTCGCGGTTGATTCGGAGCTGGTCGAGAATCTTCACGGTCATATCCTGACCGGGGAAGTGCTTGTCGAGCCACGGCTTGCAAAGATCGTTCCAGTTGTCGAGATTGCGGGCGCGGTTGCGGAACTCGGCGCGCTCCGCCTCGGTCGGATAGTAAATTTCGAAGTTCGGCTGCTTCTTGAGGAACTCTTTGAAATTGCCCTCTTCGGCGATTTGGATGGCGTACTGATCGGCTTCGGCTTCGTCGGCCGCCTTCCGGATCGCGGCTTTGAGATCGTCGGGCAGCTTCGCCCAAAGTTCGGCGTTGATGACGACTTGATTGGCGTCCCACATCCAATCCAGAGACGTGTAATACTTCATGACCTCGCAGTGACGCTCCTCCACGAGCGAAGGCCACATATCCCAGCAGCCGTCGACCACGCCCTTCGCCAGGGCGTTGTAAAGATCGCCCCACGGCACGGTTTCGACGGTCATACCCGTTCCCTCGGCCATGTTCTGCAGGCCGCGGACGCAGCCGAGCGACGAAGAAACGCGCATTTTCAGATTCTTGAAATCAGCCGGCGTTTTGATCGGGCGCACGCTGTTGCCGATGCCGTAGGAGCCCTGCGAAACGGTGAACAGAATGTGAACGCCGACTTCCTTCATGGCCTCCTCGAGAGGCACGTAGAGACATCCGTCGGGGCGCGAGAAAGCCATCTTGCACTCTTCCCACGATTCGACGGTCCACGGCATCCAGTTGAACATGCCGCCGGGAACGAGATTGACGTAAGGAGCGAAACCGCACATCTCGATTTCGCCGTCCTGCACGGCGTGGAAGATCTCATTGAGAGTCCCGAGCTGATTGTCGGGGAAAAACTCGACTTCGATACGGCCGTTGCTGTATTTCTTGATTAACTCACAGAAAAGTTTGTAGGACTTGCCCTGCGAGGCACGGACCGAGGTCTGCCCGAAACGCCACTTATACTCCGGAGCGGCGGAAGCCGTGCCGGCGCCCAAAATCATAACGACAGCTGCTGCGGCGAGTGCCTTTCTCACAAAACACGTTTTGACCATAGTGATTTCCTCCTAGAATAATGTAGTCGCACTCCTCTTTTTATTTAATGAAATTAAAACATAACGCTGAGAGTTGCTTTTCTTGAAGAGACTCTTGACTGGCGCTGCTTTGGAAAAACCGGCTAAGTTTTCTTCCAAAGAATTGATAATCCCCTAGAATTTGCCTTGCACAGCCATTTGAGCGTACATGCAGCATGCGCCGAGCATGCTCTGTATATCGCAGCATTCGTCTGTCGCGTGAGCCATGCTTATGTCTCCGGGACCGAATACGATTGTGGGAAGTCCGAGCATACCGGCCGTAGCAACTCCGTTTGTACAGGCGCCCATGTGGAAAAGGACCGGTTCTGATTTCCGGATCGACTTGTACGCTTCCGCGGCGGATTTGACGAGGCTGCTGTTCTCGTCTATATCCCATGCCGGAAGAAACGAGTGGAACATGAAATTCATGCCTGTCCAGCTGATGCCTGAAATATCACTGTACTTCCATGCAGCCGGCGTTCCCGCTACAAGGCTGTCCATTTCCTTTTCTATAAACTTTTTGTCTTCGCCTGTGACAAGTCTGCGGTCAAGTATTATTGTCGCGTCCATGGGAACGGAATTATTGGAGGCTGTATTGCAGTATATGTTTGATATCGCGACCGAGCCGCACTCGCCGCTTGCATTTTTCTGTGCCGCCAAATCAGTGCAAAGCTGCTCGACTCTTTTTATTACGGGAGCCAGCAAGTACACAGGATTGATGCCGTTTCTCGGAGCGCTGGCGTGACACCCCTTTCCGGGCATGTTGATCTCTATAAGAGCTCTTCCCCGATGGCCTGTAGCTATCTTTAGGTCAGTCGGTTCACAAATGACCACGGCATTGGGTTTGAGAGACGACCAACTAAAATACTCTCTCACGGCCTCTCCGTCGTAGTCTTCCTCCATACAGGAGGCGGATACCACGACGGCGACGTTATCAGGAATTCCTATTTGCTTGGCTATATATCCGCCGTACACAGACGCTGCCAATGGACACTTCATGTCCACCGCTCCTCGCCCATAGATCTTGCCGTCATGGATTTCGCCGCCAAACGGAGGGTACTTCCATTTTGGTCCGTCGTTTACCGCGACGGTGTCCATGTGGGAATCAAAAAATAATATGTTCTTCCCACTTCCTAACTGTCCGATCACGTTGCCATAGGGATCTACGTTTACTTTATCGTAGCCGAGACTATGCATTTTGCTCGCAACGAGCTCCGCGACGGATTCCTCGGAACAAGTCATGGATTTTGTTTGTACGAGCTTTACGGCAAAATCAATAATGTCCCGCGCTATCTCGTCTACGATCTTTTTTATCCGGGACCCGTCATTCATTTAGAATGGTCCCCACTTAATAAGCTGAGCGATAACCATGAATGCGGCGGCTAACACCGTCCATATGATAAACAGAGGAGCCATCTTCTTCATCCATTTTCCATAAGGAACGTGCCCGAGAGCCAGAGTCGCCATAAAATATCCTGACACGGGGTAAAAAATGTTCGAGAAACCGTCGCCATACTGAAGAGCGAGAACAGCCGTTTGCCTTGTAACTCCGACCAGATCCGAAAGAGGGGCCATGATGGGCATGGTGACGACGGTCTGCCCCGAACCTGAGGGGATAAGGAAGTTCATGATGGTCTGCACGATGAGCATACCCACGGATGTAACGCTTGCCGGCAGATTTTGAAGCACAGTCGCCAGATTGTGTATGATGGTATCTGTAATCTGAGCGCTGCTCATAACCACAGATACGCCTCTGGAAAGTCCGACGATCAAGGCTCCCAAAAGGACCTGCTGACATCCGTTCAGGAACGTAGAGCAGATCTCGTTGGGGTTCATGCCTGAAATAAGGCCCGATACCATGGCCATTCCCATGAATATGCCGCCGATTTCAGGCGTATCCCAGCCCCATTGAAACACTCCGTATACCATGATGACGAACATGACAAGAGCGGCGATACCGGCGAGTTTTTGCCTGCCTGTCATCTTTTTTTCCTGATTTGATGCCGTTTCAAGTTCTTTTCTGAGAACGAGGTCTTCTTCATACATGATGGAAGACGTGGGATCTTTTTTTACCTTGGCTGCGTATGACATTACGTAAACTATGCCCGCAAGCCCGACGACTATAAGAGAGATAAGTCTGAGTTGCCAACCCGACAGCAACGGGAGACCTGCGATTTTTTGACCGATGATGGTTGTGAACGGATTTGCTATAGCTGACGTGAATCCGATAGCGGAACCGCAAAGCGCGGTAGCGCACGCCGTCATGGAGTCAAATCCCAGCGCCAGCATGAGCGGAAGTATGATCGGCACATAGACCATGCATAACTCGCACATACCAATAAAACAGTCTATGGCAGCGAAAGTGATCATGAGTATTGGAATTATCCATATGCCGCGATTTTTCATCTTTTTGGTCAACCATGATATGGCGCCTCCTATGGCTCCGCTCTGGTTGACAACGTAGAATCCGCCGCATACGCAGAATGTAAGAACAACCACATATCCCGCGTCAACGAAACCGTTAGGAAACGCTTCAAGCAGATCCATAACGCCCGTAGGGTTCGATTTGACCACATGATAGGATGTGGGGTTAATAATCATTCTTCCCGTGGTCGCGTCTGCGACTCTGTCATATACCCCCGCAGGCAGTACGTAGCTCAGAAGTCCTACAAGCAGTATGATGGCATAAAGGATAATAAAGATATGAGGCATGGTAAATTTTTTCTTCCCACCAATATTTTCTTTATACATATTTTTCCTCCCTCTTCGTCTTAGGCCCAATACAGGATAGCATCCATATCTCGCTCGTCCGAGCAGTAATCAATGTGTCCAGGATTCTGGGTACATATCAGTTTTGTCTCCGTTCTCTTATTTGAAATACGTAAGCGGTAGCATAGCGTACAAAGCGGCGCATGTTACTAGATCCTGTTTCCAGGTGATTTCATTGGGAGCGTGGGCTTGAGCTTCGCTGCCGGGGCCGAATCCTATAACGGGAATATGATTTCTTCCCATGATGGACACTCCGTTTGTTGAAAAAGTCCATTTATCCACAAGGGGGCGTCCCGCACGTACGCTTTTCTGAGTCTGGGGGGAAGTCCTGTCGTTTCCATAAAGCTCTTTGTGCGCTTGTTCCATGGCGAGAGTAAGCTTATGATCTCTTGGAAGTATCCACGTGGGGAAATAGCTCTCTATGGGATATGTAAGCCCTGTGTACGAAGCTCGAGCATATTGATACACGCTGACCTTTACGTCATCCCCGTATTTTTTAACCGCGGGCAACGTCCTTATCTCGGCCAAACAGCTTTCCCATGTCTCGCCGGCAGTCATGCGCCTGTCCAGCGATATGGAGCAGGAGTCAGCTACGGCGCATCGGCTTGGAGAGGTGAAAAAAATTTCCGATACGGTAATCGTTCCCTTCCCTAAAAAGCTTGCTTCGGCATAATCCGCGTTGTACCTGCTGTCGAGCATTTTCGCGAGACCCTTGATCTTATCTCCGGCAGAGAACCCATTTTCGTTAAGCGCTCTGATATCTTGTAAAATATCTGCCATCTTATATATGGCGTTGTCGCCTCTTTCAGGTGCCGAGCCATGGCATGAAATACCTTTCACGTCTACGCGTATCTCCATACGTCCGCGCTGGCCTCTGTATATACCTCCGTCTGTGGGTTCGGTAGACACTACAAACTCAGGCTTTATGCCGTCTTCTTTGATAATGTATTCCCAGCAAAGCCCATCGCAGTCCTCTTCCTGAACGGAGCCTGTTACTAAAACGGAGAAGTCGTTGTTCAGAATTCCCAGCTCTTTCATGATTTTGGCTCCGTAAACCGCGCTTACAATCCCTCCTAATTGATCCGATACGCCTCTTCCACCGATTTCTGTCTCGTTTTCGTATCCGTCGTACGGGTTAAAATCCCAGTTTGTTATATTACCTATGCCGACGGTATCGATGTGTGCGTCAAAGGCGATAAGTCTATTCCCTGTTCCCATATAACCTAGGACATTGCCCATGGGATCTGTTTCAACTCTGTCAAAAGACAGTTTCCTCATTTCTTCTGCTATGACTGTTGCGTGGGGCTTTTCTTCTGAACTTTCCCCTGGATGTTTCACTATTCTTCTAAGAAATGCCGTCATGTCTTTTTCATATTTTGCGGCAGCTTCCTTGATTTTTTCTGTATTCATAATTTCTACCTTTATAAACCATGCGTTTGTCCATAAAATTGCGGAGTCTATTAAAGAGACTGTACTATAAACCGTGCTTACGATTTGCTTTTATTGAGGACGGTGTTTTAGTACAGCCCGGGATAAAGCGGCTTGGCCGCGCAGAGCTCGGTGATCTCGGCGCGGACTTTCCCGATCTCCGCTTCGTCGTCGATGTGGGTGACGACGCGGTCGATCCAGCCGGCGATCTTGTCCATCTCCTCGTGCCCGAAGCCGCGCGTGGTCGCCGCCGCCGTGCCGATGCGCACGCCGCTGGTGACCATCGGGCTGAGGGTCTCAAACGGGATGGTGTTGCGG
>NZ_ADFP01000125.1 GCF_000177335.1 Pyramidobacter piscolens W5455 | reverse complement strand
AGCAGATGCGGTCGAGCAAGTCCATGGAAACGTTTTCATTTTTGCCGATACGGGCAAAGCTAGTCGGCCCTGCTTTTACAGTTTTCCTGAGTTCCTCTCTTGTCATGTCTCTGTCAATAAGCAGCTTCAAAAGCGGTTTATAGTTAAACGGCATTATTTCACATCCTTTCTGGCTACGTATTTTATCATGATTCTACCTAAATAGAAAGAAGTATTTTTCTATTAGGTAGCTTATCTATTGACATTTGTATTTGTCATGGTAGAATATCTACTGAAACAGGTAGATGATATACAAGAGAGGTGATGGATTGAAGCACGTCGATTCGGCACAGCGCATCAAAAAGGCCCTTGGAACTGTCTCGAACGTTGGCGCGTGCAGACAGTAGCAAGGGCGAGGGCCTGAGAAGAAGGCCGTTTGTATTGTAACACGGCGGCTTTCTCATCGGGGAAAGTGTGAAAGGAGAATGTTCTCATGATGATTCATGCCGTGAAATTGGAAGAGTGTTCAGAACTAGGCGTGAAAATGACATTTCCCGATAATTCTTATTGCACTTTGGCCATTGATGTGGTGTATCGGCATCCTCGCCGCCCGCCGTTGGAATTAGGTGAAGAAAATATCCCGACTGACACTGACAGGTACGCAAGGAGATTACGATATGACAAGACGCCAGAAGATAAAGAGATAGATGAAGCGGCGCTGAAGCTTTTGTACTCGCGACTGGCAAGGGCGTACCTCGACGGCGAGCTTGACGTGAAGCCCTCGACGGAAGAAAAAATCATCTTGCGAAATGAATTGGCTAAGGAGGCTGGAAAATGACGGCAGACAAGATGAACGATCTTGCAATCGAGCTTGCTTCAAGCGGCTCTACGTTGGAGATGATTTCAGACGAGCTTGAAGGTGGACGTGGAACAAGAGATTTGAATTTTCTTTCGGCTCTTTGGGTGGTGCGCAAGAGTGTGCATCGCGTTTCGCAGGATTTGGTCGAATTGAGCGAATACCTTGAAAGTCATCCTCAGGCGCTTTCCGGCTTTCGTTTCTTGAGAGAGATTCCTTATAACGCTGTAATGTCAAAACTGGCACAGGCCGAGAATCAGGAGGTATGAGGCCTGTCCCCCTTTCATCGCCGTCTAGGGGTGAAACCACCTGACTTCAGTAATTCTGAAGTTGGCGCATCCATGACCGGAATACTGTTCCGCTCATTCCCCGTTCAGGGTATAGGTTCTGCATAATTTGCAGATCCTTTTCATCATCAACGTTCCCGTGCGCGCAGAGCGTGAAGGGTACGGCGTTTCACCGCCCCCCCCTGCATTGTTTCACAGTATAGGGGTGTTCCGTTTTAGAACCCCTTGCAAAGGATGTCCATAGTGTGGACGCCCTGGGGCGGGAATCGCGACGCAGGGATAGCTGACGGGGTAAGTTCAACTTAGGGCGTTCAGACGGGCGCAAAATTGCACTCGTTGAAGGGGGTAACGTTTCGTTCCCCCCCCGTGGGGAAATTGTTCCTTGTCGGAAGAAATCTGGTAGAACAAGGTCGAAAGGGGCCTTCATATTCGCGTCAGAAGGCCCCAAACTTAGGTCAGGTAATAGAATCATACCTGTAATGTAAAATGGAGGCTAAAAATGGCATATTTCAAGATCAAAGGTCAATCTGCAAGCGCTGGCTATGCCACAGGTGAATACGGCGGCCCTCGTACCGACATCATCGAGGCGGCCGACAGGGACGGCGCGCTCGAGGCGGCCGTAAGGAGCGGCTTTTACCGCAAGGGGCTGACGGCTGAACTGTGCCGCGGCAAGTGGGCCTGTTACGCGAAAGAGGGCGGCCAGCTGGCCAAAGTCTGCGAGGTCTACGCGAACAACGGCACGGAGGCCAGGCTGGCGGCCCTGAAGTTCCACGGGTACAAGTTTGTGGAAGAGGTCAGGCGGATTTCTGCGTGATGATCCCGATGCGCAGCTCTTGCAGCAGGCGCTCAAGCGGGAATTGCAGGTGCAGAGAAGATGAACGGCCTTCGTAA